>JBDHIM010000191.1:0-3875 GCA_039587445.1 Gemmatimonadota bacterium | reverse complement strand
GAGTTCCGCCAATCCCTCAACGAGATCCTCGCGGAGAGGCCGGACTTCATCTCCCTCGATGTGGAGATCGCGGTTCCGTTCATGGAGATCTCCGACAACGAGCTGAGCGACCTCAAGGTCATGAACCCGGAGATCATATTCCTCGATCTGGAGGATGACCCCCACATCGGGCTCAAGTTCGCCCAGTACCTGAGCGAGGCGGGGGAGCTGCGCACGCTCGTCGGCGTCGGCCCCGAGCTCTCCAACGAGCTACTCCTGCAGGCGATGCAATCGGGGATCTCCGAGTACCTCCCCAAGCCGATCGACGCCGAATCCCTGAACGGGGCGATCGAGCGCTTGTGGCGGCGGACGGGCCGAAAAGCTTCCGTCGAGGAGAGGGCTCCCGGCAAGATGATCGCCGTGTTCAGCCCCAAGGGCGGCTCCGGATCGACGACGCTCGCGGTCAACCTGGCCGTGCAGGTGAACCGGCTCACCCGCGACCGGACGCTGATCCTGGATCTGGACCTCGAGCTGGGGGAGACCGCTCTTCACCTCGGGATCGAGCCACGGTTCAGCGTGGTCGACCTGATCAGGAACTTCCACAGGGCCGACTCGGGTCTTCTGGCGTCCTACATCGAGCGGCACGAGTCGGGGGTCGAGGTGCTGGCGGCTCCGATCAAGCCGGCCGACGTGGAGATGGTCAGCGAAGATCAGATCCTGAAGATCCTACAGTTCCTGAAGCAGCACTACGACTACGTCATCGTGGACACCCCGAAATCATTCGGCGCGACCACGCTCGCGGCGTTCGAGCAGGCGGACCAGATGTTCCTGCTCACCGCCGCCGATCTTCCCTCGCTCCGGAACATGATGCGCTGTCTGCCGCTGCTGCAGAACCTCGACCCGCGTCGAGGCCCGGAGTGGATGCGCCTCATCGTCAACCGGTACGAGTCCAAGGGGATGATCTCTCTCGGCGAGGTGGAGAGCATGCTCGGGATGAAGGTCTTCTGGACGCTGCGCAACGATTACGAGGCGGTTCTTCTCTCGGCCAATACCGGCGAGCCGATCGTGCTGACCGGCGGATCGGACTTCGCGCGGGACGTCCGTGCCCTGAGTGCGGAGATCACCGGTGTGAAGAGCCTGAAGGACGCCCCGAAGAATTGGCTCAAGAACATGGTCGGCAAGCCCCTCAAAGGCGTGAAGATGCCGACTGTCGTCGCGACCCAGCAGGAGGCGATCGCGCATGAATGATCAGAACGGAATGCCCGAGGATGCACCTGCGGCCGCGGTAGAGGTCGACGCCCTTCCGTGGGAGCGGCCCACGGCAGCGCCCGAGAGAGAGGCGCCGAATCGCGAACCAATCCGGACCGACGAACACTCGCACTTCCAGGAAGTCAAGACGGAGGTGCACCGGAAGCTACTGGAGCGTCTGAACCTCTCGAACATCGAGGAGCTGAACCGGGACTCTGTCGTCTTCGAGATCAAGAAGATCGTTCGAGGCCTGCTCACGGAGCAGACGCTGCCGCTCAACCTGCACGAGCGAGAGGAGCTCGTCGACCAGGTCCTGGACGAGGTCTTCGGGCTCGGGCCCCTGGAGCCGCTGATCAAGGATGCCGAAATCTCGGACATCCTGGTGAACACCCACGATCAGGTGATCATCGAGCGCAACGGCAAGCTCGAGTCCACGGACGTCCGCTTCAAGGACGACCGCCACCTGCTTCAGGTGATCGACCGGATCGTGTCGGCCGTCGGCCGGAGGATCGATGATTCCTCGCCGATGGTGGACGCGCGGCTGCAAGACGGCTCCCGAGTGAACGCGATCATTCCGCCGCTCTCGATCGATGGACCCCACCTTTCGATCCGGAAATTCCGGCGCGACGTGCTGTCGGCCGACGACATGTTGCGCAACCTGACCCTCACCGAGCCGATGCTCGAGTTCATGAAGGGGGTCGTCGGCTCGCGCCTCAACGTCCTGATCTCGGGCGGTACCGGCTCCGGTAAGACGACTTTCCTCAACGTGCTTTCGAGCTTCATACCCACCCGCGAGAGGGTCCTCACGATCGAGGATTCGGCCGAGCTCCAGCTGAGGCAGCCACACGTCGTGAGGCTCGAGACGAGGCCGCCGAACATCGAGGGCATCGGCGAGGTCCCGCAGCGACAGCTCGTGATCAACTCCCTCCGCATGCGGCCCGACCGGATCATCGTGGGCGAGGTGAGAGGGGCGGAGGCCGTGGACATGCTCCAGGCCATGAACACCGGCCACGATGGGTCGCTGACGACGCTGCACGCCAACAGCCCACGGGACGCTCTCAGCCGCCTCGAGACGATGATCTCCATGGCCGGCTTGAGGCTCCCCGAGAAGGGGATGCGGCAGCAGATCGCGAGCGCTATCGACATCATCGTTCAGGTCGCCAGGCTCGCCGACGGAACCCGCAAGATCGTGAACATCTCGGAGATCGTCGGCATGGAGGGTGAGGTGATCACGATGCAGGATCTCTTCCTCTTCGAGCGCGAAGGTATGGATGCGGATGGAAACGTCGCGGGTCGGTTTCGGGCGACGGGCATTCGGCCGCGTTGCGCCGATCGCCTGCAGCAGTACGGGATCGACCTGGCCGGCACCCTCTTCTCCGAGATAGATCCGAGACTCAAGTCCGTGCGAGGTGGCGCATGAACCAGCCCGGCAACTGGTCCGGAGCGATCCTCGGCTTCATCGCCGTCTCGCTCGCCGTCGTGACGATGGCGCTGCTCTGGGAGGCGTTCCAGGAGTGGAGGAGGCGACGGGCCGTCGCGGATCAGATCAAGCATCTCTCCGAGGGGACGCTCGGGTCCAGCGGGTCGCGAGAGATCTCGCTGGCTCTCCTCCGCGGCGAAGATGGGGACGACCCCCAATGGCTAAAGGCGGTCGTGGCGATCCTGCCCCAGCGGAGGGACATCGCCCACCTGCTGGAGCAGGCCGACATGTCTTGGAGCGTCGGTACGTACCTCCTCGTGACCTTCGGCATCGCCGCCGCATTCGGGATCACCGGCATGATCCTGGTGCCGATTCCCATGTTTCCCCTGGGCATGGCGGCTGCGGGGGCCTACCTGCCGTACGCCTACATCCGTAAGCGGCGGACGCGGCGGGTGGGGAAGTTCGAGAAGCACTTCCCGGAGGCCATCGACCTGCTCGGCCGTTCGATCCGTGCCGGCCACGCCCTGAACAGCGGGCTGGAGGTGATCGCCGAGGAGCTCCCCGATCCGGTCTCCACGGAATTTCGGCAAGTGTTCGAGGAGCAGAAGTTCGGCCTGCCGCTTCGCGACTCGCTGATGGCGATGGCCGACCGCATCCCCTTGGTAGACACACGGATCTTCGTGACGGCCGTGATGATCCAGCGTGAGTCGGGGGGCAGCCTGGCGGAGATCCTCGACAACATCTCCTATACGATTCGCGAGCGGTTCAAGATCCGCAGGCAACTCAAGGTCTACACGGCGCAGGGCCGGATGACCGGCTACCTCCTCGCGGTTCTGCCCATCGTCATGGGGGTGATCATCTACACGGTTAGCCCCGAATACATGAGCGTCCTGTTCGAGGAGTCGATGGGCAGGTTCGCGCTCGGCCTCGCTGCCGTTCTGCAGATCCTGGGCTATCTGAGCATCCGCAAAATCATCGATATCGATATCTAATGATCTATTTCGTGATGGTCCTGTCCGCGGCCTCCGTGTCGCTGATCGTTCTCGCAATCGCGACCTTCGCCCCGTCGCGGCCCGCCGCGGTCGACCGAAGGATCGCCTCTCTCCAGGCGGGAGGTCGCCAGCGCGACCAGGCAGAGCGCCGTCGCCGGCAGGAGAAGCGGGAGCGTCTCGCTGCCCTGGTCGAGGCCATGGGCAAGCGCATGGGGCAGATCAAGAACGAGCGCGAC
>JBDHIM010000190.1:0-3895 GCA_039587445.1 Gemmatimonadota bacterium | reverse complement strand
CGCCGGAATGACGTTGAGTCGTTTGGACACCCGCTCCAGACCCTCCTCGGTCTCGAGGAGACGCTCGTAGGCGCCGCGCCCCGTCACGGCCTCGATCCGGCGAATCCCCGCCGCCACGCCGGTTTCTCCCGCGATCCTGAACAGGCCGATCTGGCCGGTGCTCCGAACGTGCGTACCGCCGCAGAGCTCCGCGCTGACTCCCGGCACCTGGATGACGCGGACGACATCGCCGTACTTCTCGCCGAAGAGAGCCATCGCGCCGGCATCGATCGCCTCTTTATAGCCCGTGTGCTCGGCCACGACGGGCACGTTGGACCAGATGGCCTCGTTGACCTGACGCTCGATGCTACCTCGCTCTTCGCGGCTCAGCGGCCCGCGGTGCGTGAAGTCGAAGCGCAACCTGTCGGGCGCGACCAGCGAACCGGCCTGGTGGACGTGATCGCCCAGCTCGGAGCGCAGAGCGGCGTGCAGGAGGTGAGTGGCGGTGTGGTTCCGCTCCGTGTCGCGGCGGCCCGGTTCTTCCACGCTCGCCCCGACACGCTCGGGACCAGCCTCCAGCACCCCCTTCACGACCGGGCCGGCCACGACCGTTTGCCCGCCCTCGTTCCGAACCGCGCGCCGCACCTCCACCTCCCAGCCGTCGCCTCGCAGGCGCCCGCGGTCGCTGACCTGGCCTCCGGCCTCCACATAGAATGGGTTCTCCGCCAACACGAACGCTCGCCATCCGTCATCCGAGGCGTAAGCGAGCACGGCCGTCTCCACGTCGGTGCGCTCGTACCCCACGAACTCCTGCTCGAGACCTTCCTCACCGACCTCGAGCTCCTCCGCGAATGCGAGACGGTCCTGACCGTCGGCAGAGACGAGCTTGCCCTCCCGGGAGCGCTCACGCTGCTCGGCCAGGGCGGCCCTGAAACCGTCCTCATCGAGGGTATAGCCTCGCTCCGACGCCATCAGCTCGGTGAGATCGAGCGGAAACCCGTACGTGTCATAGAGGCGGAACACCTCCGAGCCCGGGATCACGCCCGTGCCACGCTCGGGCGCCACTTCTTCGAACCGGCGCATCCCCTCGTCGATGGTGGAGAGGAAGCGGTCCTCCTCCGCCCGGGTCGTAAGCACCAGGTGATCCTGTCGGGCTCGCAGCTCGGGGTAGGCCGCCGACATCTCATCGACAACGGTCTCGACGAGCTTGTCCAGCGTGGGTTCACGCCGGCCGAGGAGCCAAGCATGTCTTGCCGCGCGCCGCAGGACGCGGCGCAGGACATATCCTCTTCCCTCGTTCGAGGGGAAGACCCCGTCGGCGAGCAGGAACGCGACGGCCCGAGCGTGGTCGGCCAGAACCCGGAACGGCAGGCCCTCGGCCCAACTCTCGGGAGCGAGCGGATACTTCCGGCCGAGCACCTCCTCGGCACGAGCGATGATCGGCAGGAAGAGGTCGGTGTGATAGGTCGACGCGACCCCTTGAAGGACCGCCGCGATCCGCTCCAGGCCGGCCCCGGTGTCGATCGAGGGCGCCGGCAGCGGGCGGTCCTCGCTCCCCTTTGTCCGCTCGAACTGCATGAAGACGAGATTCCAGATCTCCATGAACAGGTCGGCCTCGCCGGCGGCCAGGAACTCCTCCGCGTCGAGCGCGCCGGCCGCGCTCGCGGGCCGGATATCGTAGTGCAGCTCCGAGCACGGGCCACATGGACCGGTCTCGCCCATCTGCCAGAAGTTCTCTTTGTCGCCCAGCCTGAGAATCCGCTCCGGCGGCAGCTCCGAGCGCTCGAGCCACAGGTCGTAGGCCTCGTCATCTTCGTGGTGAACCGTCGCCCAGATGCGGTCCACCTCCAGGCCCAGGTCCTCGGTCACGAACTCCCAGGCGTACGAGATCGCCTCGGCCTTGAAGTATTCCCCGAAGGAGAAGTTGCCCATCATCTCGAAGAAGGTGTGATGCCGGGCCGTCACTCCCACCTCTTCGAGGTCGTTGTGCTTTCCACTCACCCGTAGGCACTTCTGGACCGTGACCGCGGTCGGCGTCTCCCGTTCGCGTTCGCCGGTGAAGATCCGCTTGAAAGGAACCATGCCGGCGTTGGTGAACAGCAGGGTCGGATCCTCTGCAGGCACGAGCGACGCGCTCGGCAGGTGAGTGTGACCGTTCCGCTTGAAATAGTCGACAAAGCGGGATCGGATCTCCGCAGCCTTCATCTAGTCCATGACCTGTGGTTCAACTCTCATCGCGGGCTGGATCCGCCGTCAGAGGCCGGGTTCCGCCTTTACGATCTCCGCCACGGCACGCTGCACCTCGTCCGGTGGAAAGCCCGAGCGCACGAGATGTGCGTACAACCGGCGGCGCGCCGTTTCGGCGTCCGCCCGGGCGAGGCGCCTCCACCGCCTACGCGCGGTGACCTCGAGAAGATCCCGCTCGGTGACCTCTTCCTCTTCGAAGGCGGCCCGGATGCCATCCCTGGCGTCGTTGCGACTGACCCCCTTGCTCACCAACTCGGCCTCCAGGCGCGTGACGCCCCTGGGTCGAAGCCGGATCCGGTCCCTGACGAAGGCGGTCGCGAACGACAGGTCGTCGAGAAGAGTCAGCTCCTCGCAGCGGCCCAACACCCGATCCGCCAGGGAGGATGGGTACCCCTTACGTCGGAGATGACGTTCCAGTTCGCGGTGGCTGCGAGCACGGTAGGAAAGATAGGAAAGGGCGGCGTTCCACGCCTCCTCGTACGTCGGCGGCGTATCGGGTTCTTCCGCCGTCACTTGTCGGCCAACGGGACGGTCAGGACTTCGAGGCCCCGACCTCCTGCGGCACCTCGACCTTCTCGCCGGTCTCCTCTTCGCTCGCGGCGGCGGGAACCATCTCGAGCTCCTCGCGGACCTTCCTCTCGATCTGGGCGGCGATGTCCTCGTTCTCCTGGAGGAAGACCTTCGCGTTCTCGCGGCCCTGACCGAGCCGCATGTCATCGCCGAACGAGTACCAGGCACCGGCACGATTCACGACCCCGATCTCTTCACCGAGATCGACCAGAAGGCCTTCGCGGCTAATGCCCTGGTTGAACATGATGTCGAACTCGGCCTGCCGGAACGGAGGCGCGCACTTGTTCTTCACAACCTTGACGCGAACCCGGTTCCCGATATGCTCCGTCCCCTCCTTGATCGCGGCGATCCGCCTGATATCCAGCCGTAGAGACGCGTAGAACTTCAGAGCCCGCCCACCCGAGGTCGTCTCCGGATTCCCGAACATGACGCCGATCTTCTCGCGAATCTGGTTCGTGAAGACGACTGCCGTGTTCGACCGGCCGATCGCGCCGGTGAGCTTTCTCAGCGCCTGCGACATGAGACGAGCCTGGAGACCGACGTGCGCATCGCCCATCTCGCCTTCGATCTCGGCGCGCGGCACGAGCGCCGCGACCGAGTCGATCACGACAACGTCGAGCGCCCCCGACCTAACGAGCACCTCCGCGATCTCAAGGGCCTGCTCGCCCGTGTCCGGCTGGGATACGAGGAGGTTCTCCGTGTCCACCCCAAGCTTGCGGGCGTATCCCACGTCGAGCGCGTGCTCGGCGTCCACGAACGCCGCCACGCCACCTCCCTTCTGGGCGTTGGCGATGACGTGCAGGGTGAGCGTCGTCTTCCCCGACGACTCGGGACCGAAGATCTCTATCACCCGGCCGCGCGGAATGCCTCCGATGCCGGTCGCGTGATCGAGGCTGATCGCTCCGGTCGAGATGGCGGATATTTGCATGAGCGCACCATCCGAGCCGAGTCGCATGATGGCGCCCTTCCCGTGCGCACGCTCGATCTGGCTGATCGCCACGGACAGCGCCTTCTTTCTCTCGTCGCTGAGCTCTACGGCCATGGGTGAAGACGTCCTGAAGATGGGTTTCGAGGTCTGCTCGGCGTCGCTGAAACGCCG
>JBDHIM010000189.1:0-5180 GCA_039587445.1 Gemmatimonadota bacterium | reverse complement strand
GATCGCCTCGTCCTCGAGCACCTGGGAATTCGTCCGGATCTCGACCTGGATGGTCCCGGTCGCGGGGCTTCGCCGCAGATGGAGCTTCCGGTCGGCGGGCTGGGCTTGAGTTAGGCGATCAGGCGGGGGGGACGGAAGCCCCCTACGGTGCCGGGTCGCACGACCGGCGTCAGCCGGCTTCGGGGGCCAGAAGCTGGCCGTGCCAGCTCGAGTCGGCGGGGAGCTCCCATCGGCCCGCGCGCAGCTCGCCCAACCGTCCCACGGTCAGGTCGAAGACCACGGTTCGGCCACTCACGTCGCCGCTCGTCGCCAGCTCCCGGAACTCCTTCCTGCTCGCGAGGCGGATCTCCTCGCCGTCGCGGTACCAGACGGGCGATCCGTCCACGAGGTCCACGCCAAGCTCGCCTTCCAGCTGCCGCACATGGCCCATTAGCGCATCGATGGAGCAGCCTGACGCCGCCGCTCTCCGCTCGTCGAGGGCGATGATCAGGAAGCGCTCGTAACGCCAGTCGAACGCGGCTGCCAGCTCCTCGCCGTGCGCCGCCCATTCTTCCAGGAAGCGCGCCGTCTCTTCGTCCAGGCGCGACGCCTCCTCTGCGGCGACCGGTCGGTTGGCGCCGAAGATCCAGAGTCGCGCGTCGTCCGGGAGGTTGCGAAAGGAAGGTCGACGCGCGGTACCCGTATGGCTCGAGGCCACTACTCGTACCTCAGGGCCACGATCGGGTCCAACTTCGCCGCTCGCCGAGCCGGCCATATCCCGAAGAAAAGCCCGACTGAAGCGGAGAAGAGCACGGCGAGCATGATCGCGCTGCCGGAGACCGCCGTATTCCAGTTGGCGAGGTTCGCGAGGAGGCTCGAGCCGGTCACGCCGACGACGATGCCGAGCAGGCCGCCGACCAGGCAGAGAACGAGCGCCTCCAAAAGGAACTGCATCAGCACGTTTCGCCGCGTCGCCCCCATCGCCTTGCGAACGCCGATCTCGCGCGTGCGCTCGGTGACGGAGACGAGCATGATGTTCATGATCCCGATTCCGCCGACCAGCAGGCTCACGGCGGCGATGCCGGCCAGCAGGAAGGAGAAGGTCCGGGTCGTCTCCTCCTGCGTGCCCATGAGCTCGGCGCGGTCCTGGATCCAGAAGTCGTTCTCATCTCCAACGCGAAGGCGGTGCTGGCGACGCAGAATCTCCTCGATCTGGCCCATCGCGAAAGACATGGATGTAGCGTCGGCTACCTCGACGTTGAACGATGAGAGGCGGTCCGTGCCCATGAGGCGGAAGCGGGCAAGCGGGCCGTCTCGATCGGCACGTATATCTGCTCGTCGTAGTTGAACCAGCTGAAGCTTCCCTTCTCCTCGAGCACGCCCACGACCTCGAACGTGATGTTGCGGATCCGGATCTGCTGTCCGACGAGCTGCTCGGCGCTCGAGCCTAGGGTCGCTGGGATCGCTCCGCCGAGGACCGCGACCCGGCGCCGTCCCTCGTTCTCCTGATCGTCGAAAAAACGGCCCAGCGCGACCGCGTACCCGTTGATCTCCGCGTACTGAGGGCTCGTTCCGACAACGCGCAGGTTAGCGTTCGTCGCGCCCGATTCGACCTGGAGGTTGGAGCGCATCTCGGGTGCGATTCCTACCACCGAAGGCGCACCCGTGAAGACGGCTTCGGCGTCCTCGGGCGTCAGTTCCGACGTGGCCCCCGATCTCACTCCGTGAAACCAGAGCTGGCCCGGCCTCACCGTGAGGACGTTGGTTCCCAGGTTGGCGATCTGCTCCTGCACGGCCCGCTGGGCTCCCTCACCGAGAGCGACCATGGCGATCACGGCCGAAACGCCGATCACGATGCCCAGCATCGTCAGCAGGGACCGGAGCTTGTGGGCGCGGATCGCTTGCAGCGCGACGCGCATGGTCTCGAGAATGAGCATCGAAGAGGCCTCCTACCGGGCCGGCTACCGTTCGTTGCGCTGGACGCCAGGCACGCCGGACCGCGAGCGTATTCGCTGGAGCAACTCCTGCTGCTGAATTAGGGAAAGCGGCACCTCCAGAACCTCATCGCCTTCCCTGAGACCGGCCAAAACCTCCGTGTAGTCCCAGCTGCTGAGGCCGATCGTCACCGGCTTCAGGGTCAACACGCCGGCATCATCTTCGACGAACACGAACGCAGGTCGCGGCCGCGTCGGGTTGGCACGATCGGCCTGTTCCTGCTGCTCTCTGGCCGCCCGCATCAGCTGGAAGATCCGTTGACGCTCTCCCGGCTCCAGGGTCTGGACGTAGCTCCGGCGCTCCTCCTGCGACATCGACCGCAGCTGTTCCAGCACCGCATCGTCGCCCTCCGGCTCGTCGCCGCGCTCTTCTCCATCCGTTGGTTCCTCGCTCGCGACCTCGACTCTCTGCTCGAGGAGCGACGGGTCCAGTCCCAACGCCTCCACGAGCTGACGAGCCTCCTCAGGCGTCTTCACGCCGCCGTTGTCTAGCGTTAGCGCCTCCTCGCGACGGCCGATGACGATCTCGACGTCGGAGTTCATGCCGGGTCGGAGCAGGCTCTCCTCGTTTACGATCCGGGTCAACACGGCGAACATCGTCACGCTCTGATCGACGACCGCCTGCGGCTCGACCTTGAGAACCGTTCCTCGGAACGTTCGGTCCGGGTAGGCCTCGACCGTGATCTCCGCGGGCAGGTTGGCCTCTATGCGCCCGATGTCGGTCTCGTCCACCATCGTGCGGACCTGCACCTCAGAGAGGTCGGCCATGCGCATGAGGAGCGTGCCGCCGGTGACTTCGCGCGTCGAGGTCACGATCTGGCCGGCTTCGATCTCGCGTTCCACCACCGTGCCGGCTATCGGAGACCGCACCACCACGTCGTTGAGCCGGTCGGACGCGAGCTCCAGGTTCGCCTCGCCACGGACGAGGCCCGCCCGTGCGTTGGCGTGCTCGAGCAGCTCGTTCTCGAGCTCCTCGGCGGTCACGATGGAGGAGTCGTGGAGCGCCTGCGATCGTGCCAGTCGCCGCTCGGCGATCTGCAAGCGGGCTCGCGCGACCTCGAGGTCCGCCTCCGCCTGGTCGAACTCGTTCCGCACATCACGCGGATCGATGCGCACCAGAAGTTGCCCTTGCTGGGCTAAATCACCGAGCTCGACCGCCAGCTCGAGGATCTCGCCGGAGGCCTGGGACTTCACATCGATGATTCTTATGGGCTCGACCGTCCCGGTCGCCACTACGCTCGACACGAGGCTGCGCACTTCTGCGACCGCGGTCTCGAACTCTGGAACGGATTCACTGGCGGGACTCTGGCCGCAGGCGGCGGCTAGCACCGCGCTGATCACGAACGGAATCGGGCTGGAAAACGAGGTTCGTGTATGCATGGCCGCGGATAGTACCACGTCTTGGGAAAGAGGTTCAACCCGCGAGACCGGCTCCGGGCTCATCCCCACTTAGACAGCGACTCGTCCCTGGCCATTCCCTCCGCGCCTCCCTCCGTCCACCATCCGTGCATGGAGGGACCAAGACGCTACTGCGCGGCCGCTTCGAGCTCCTGCAACCTCCGGCCGAGGAGAGACTCCAACGAGGCGACGCCGAGCTGGTACTCGAAGCGGCGTCGGATCAGGTCCACCTCGGCCTGAGAGACCGCGATCTGGGCCGTCTGGAGGTCGAGGATGGTCGCGAGGCCGAGTCGATAGCGTTCCGAGCTGACTCGAAGGTCCTCGTGGCTGAGCTCCACGCTCTGCTCCGCCAGCTCGGCGGAGGCGGCGGCCACCTGGATCGTGTTGTAGGAGGCGTCCAGGTCCACGATGAGCTGCAACTCCGCGCCCCTCTGCTCGGAGACGGCGGCGTCGGCGGCGGCCTGAGCCCTGTACACGTTCGTCTCGCGATTGAAGCCGTTGAACAGGGGGTAGGACCCTGTCAGGGCGATGCTCCAGCTCCGGCTCTGCGGTGGGAACTCGGTGTTCGCCCAGGCCCACCCGCCAGAGAAGTTGAGGTTCGGCAGATAGGCTGATTTCGCCGTCGATACCCGAGACGCCGCCGCTTCCGCCGTCGCTTCGGCGCTCACCACCGAGGGGGCGGTGCGGAGTCCGATCCTGTACGCGTCCTCCCGGCTCAGCCCGAGCGGATCGGCCGCGAGCGTTTCTTCGGGCGACGGCGCCACCCTCCCGTCGAGACCGACCGTACGTCCGAGCTGGAACGTGGCGGCTCGAAACTCGTTTTCGGCGTTGAGGGCCGCGATCTTGGCGTTGTTCAGGTCCACCTGCGACCGGAGGACGTCCGATCGCGTCGATCGGCCGAGCTCGAGCTGCTGGGTGACGAACTCCAGCTGAAGCTCCTGACGTTCGACCCGGTCCTCTTCCACGGCGACGAGATCGCGGAAGGCGAGCGCATCGTAGTACGCCTGCTTGACGGCCAGGAGCAGCGAGAACTCGTCCTGCCGGAATCTTGCCTGCTGAGCGCTCAGATCCAGCTGGGCGCTGTTCAGCTCGGTGAACTTCCTGAAGCCCTCGAACAGGTTGTAGCGTCCCGTGAGCTGGAAGAAGTAGCTGGTCGCAACGATCGCCTGCCCCGTCTGATCCAGGCGACCAGTGCTCGAGTTCGTGTAACCGAAGCCCGCGTCGAAAGTAGGGAGGAAGTTTCCCCACGCGTCGAGCCGGTTGTACTCGGCGACATCCACGTTCGACTCGGCGACCCGGAGCTCCGGGTTGAGGGCGCGCGCGATCCTGACAGCCTGGTCGAGAGTCACCTGGCGTACCGAATCGGACCCGACGACCGTCACATCCCTATCCTGGCCCGACGCCGGAGCGGCCGATGCCAGAGACACGGCCGCACAGATGGCGGCCACGAACCACTCGCGTTTCATCTCTTCCTCTCCCTCGACTCTCTCACGGACCTGCCGGGCGGGTTGCCGCTTCCCGCTCCTTGGACACCCGGCTCGGGGGCCGGCTTCCCTAACCGCTTCTCCCGATATGCTGGACGATGCGGCCCCGTCGTGCAAACGTTGCGTTAACGTTTTGCCGTCCGGCGCCGTCCAACGATCGACGGGCCCGCAGGTGCGCCTGGCGGCCCGCGGAACCGTCCAGGTCTTTCCTATGGCTGCGACAGATGCTAGACGAGCGACAAGCGGTCGAGCAAGCACGCCGCGGCCACGAGGCGGCCTGGCGGTATCTTTACGAGAGCCATGCGGGTTTTGTTTTCCGCCTGGC
>JBDHIM010000032.1:0-18125 GCA_039587445.1 Gemmatimonadota bacterium | reverse complement strand
TCGATGTAGAGGGTCAGAAAATCTCTGATCACTCGGGCCTCAAGCTGCAGGCTCTGTTCGGTGATCTCTACGCTGCTTCGCGGCACGGCATCCGTCGCATCTCGCGCCGTGCCCGACGCGAGAAAGCGGAAATCGGCCCCGATCGACAGGAAGTCGTTCAGAGATCTCTTCAAGAACGTGAACTGCACCATGGAGAGCCGTGTCTGAGCGTAGATGCTTCCGAAGTCGTTGCGCCCGCCACCCCCGGTCTTGTTGACGTGGCATTGCGAGCACTTCAGACCGGTGCGGACGGACAGGTAAGGCTCTCCCGACAGATCTGCAGGGCCCAGTAGAAGCAGGCACGAAGCGACAGCCGCAGCACCGATCGAGCTTACCAGCCTACTCATAGCTCCGCCTCCTTGCCGCTCAATTGTCCTCGGCTCCCTGCTCGATCCACCCGCGGATCGCAGAGATCTCATCCTCGGAGAGCCGGGGAAGGCCGAGAGGCATTCTGCCTCCCGTGATGTCAGCCCGGCCCTCCACCTTCCACACGAGGTAGCTAGCTTCAGGGTCGCCGGGACTCACCAGCAGCAGCTCGGATCTTTGCATGCTCGTGACGCTGAGGAGATTGCCCCGAGACGCTCCCTCATCGAGAGCGAGTCCCAGAGGGGCCGCCGCACCCGTGTGACACTGCGTGCAGATCGGTGTGAAAACGTTCTGCTGGATGGAGTCCAGCGTCGGCCCCAGGTCGGGCGTGTCGGGCGACAACGGATTCCCGAACTGATCGAGGCCCGTCCCATCCCCGGCGCAGGCAGCCACGAAGGCCGCCAGCGGGATCAGGGTGACGCTGGCCCACGTCCAGGTTCTCGAAGTGCGGATCACGGCCCCGGTGCCTCCGGGTCTTCTCCGAAGAGCCAGAAGAGGGCGCCCTTGTCCCGAGCGAGCGACTGGACGTAGTAGACGACCGCCCAGCGGCGCCCCTGCACGAGGAGATCGAGAGCCTCCTCGCTCATCGCGGCGAGCTGCTCGGCCGACGGCTGCCCTGCCAGGTAGCCGTGCAGCTCGTCGGCGGTCTCCGTGCCGAGTCCTTCCTCCACACGATCTAGATCGGCATCCGCACCGCCCGGGAAGGCGAGCGCCTCGGTCTCGTACGCCGGCATGGGAGTGCCATCCAGGCCCGTAGCCAGGGTGCGGTAGAGATAGTGGGCGCTCTTTGGGCGGCCGCGGGTGAAATCGTACGGCCTGATCTTGCGGTCCTTGTAATCGGTCAGACGATCGGCGGAGGGGCCGCCGCCGCGACCGTCCATCCCGTGACACTGCCAGCAGTTCAGTACCTGGTAGACGAAGCGGCCTTCTCTAACGAGCTCCGCCGAGTGGCCCGGCTCGGTGATCGTGGCGGATGGGGCTTCCACCTCCTCGTTGAACTGATCAGAGAAACCCTTGATGAATCGCACCAGCGACGTCCTTTGCTCCTCGGACAGCAGCCTCTCCCACGCCGGCATCCACGTTCCCGGCACGCCCGCCGAGATGACCCTGAAGAGGTCCTCGTCGGTGGGGAGGTAGCCGGTCGGCGTGCTCCGGAACTTGAAGACGGCGGTCGTGAAGTCGCGCGGCTGAGGGCTGCCGAGCTGCCGAGCCGCAGGACCTTCGCCGTCCCCCCGCACGCCGTGACAGGGCGCGCAGGCATTGTTATAGAGCCGGCGCGCTTCCCCCCTGGTCGCGTCCTGCGGACCCGTTTCCGGTGCTTGCGCCAGCGTCGGGGTAGCCCAGAGCAGGGGTGCCGACAGCAGGATCCAGGCGATCGGCGTACGGGCGAGGGACCGCCGAAGCGGCCCCTCCAGCTGTCGTGCGCTCCGGGATCCGGCCCGATCGAGCAACATGGTTCCTTCCCCTCGCTCGTTCGCTTGCTGCCTAGGGGACGACGTCACTGCATGACTTCAATTGTGCCGGTCATCCCTAGTTCTGCGTGACCTGGAATCGTGCATATCGATTCGAACGGTCCGGCCTCGGTCGGAACGATGAAGAGTTCGGCTGCACCGCCGACCAGAATCTCCACCGCCTTTAGGTAGGGAGCCTTGATCTCGGCATTCGAGTCCTCGGCCTTTCGCAGGACGACCGTTTTGTAGAACTCCGCCGCGGTGTAGTAGTGCTTCGCGGCGTTCCCGGCCGGGTTGACGAGCTCCAGCTTGTAGCCCACGTCCTTCGTCAACTCGATGTCCGGCGGGGCGAACGCGAACGCGTCTGGTGTTTCGCTCATCCCGACCGAAAGCTCGACGGCATCGGCCCAGACATCGTGCGAGCCAGACTTGCGGGGATCACTCATCAGCGCTTGATCGAAATCGGTCGCGACCTCTAGATCGAGCTCGAAGCCCTCGCCTCCAGTGATCTCCGCGGTCCCGAACATGCCGAAGTCCTTGTGGCCGGGGATCGTGCAGACGGTGTCGTATTCGCCGGCGAGCACGGGGACAAAAAACATTTCGAGCGAGCCACCGGGAAGCAGCTCCACCGCATCGAAATACGGGGCCTTGTACTCGGCGTCGGCCGTCTGGACCTTACGCGTCGCGACCGCCTGGTACAGGTTGCCCAACCCTTCCGGCGAGAAGTAGTGCTTGAAGGCGTTGGAGGCCGGGTTCGTGATCTTCAGGATGTAGGGCTTGCCCGCCTCGAAGCTCAGGTCGCTGGGCGAGAAGGACATCTCCGTACCGCTGGTCTCGACCATGAGCACCTCCACGGTCTGCGCCTCGTCCCAGTTAACCAGATCGACCCACTCCGACGTCGTTACCGCTGGAGATGGCGGGGGACCCGAAGGCGGAGGCGGCGGAGGAGGTGGCGGTGGTGCTTGCGGACCGGGGCTCGTCGTCCCGCTGTCGCAGCCCGCGAGCAGTGCGGCGACGGTGACCATCGCCAGGCCTCGTACGAAGCGCGTGTTCATCTCGATACCCTCCCCGGGCGGCGTCCCTCTTGTGAGGACTCGACCGGAAGCAGGAAGTGGCCGGATTCCGACGAGGCGAGGCTCGCCGGCGTGACACTTGGTTCCTTCGATAAGCACGGAGCGAGCCGCAGGCCAAGATGAATTGTCAGAGGCTATAACGTATGGGGGTTCTGTGGCTTACGGGGTTTTTGGTGGAAAGACAGGCAGATCCAGGAAAGGAGAAACTGGGACGCGGCGAGTCTCAGGCGGGACGCTCGAAGTCACGGCCTCGGCGACCCTAGCAACCGACCCGGATGATTGAGAACTTGGCTAGAAGGCGACGTCCAGCCGGAACCAGATGTTCTTGGGGTTGAAGCCGTCTTGATCGCTTTGAGATTCCAACCGAGTGAACAGCTCTCCCTCGATGACGCCGCGAATGTTCTGGCGGATAAGGAAGACGACGCCGGGCATGACGCGTGTCGCATCCAACCCACCCTCTACGAAGCCTGATTCTCGAACCGATTCGGGCACGTCCGAGTCGAAGGTGTCGAACTTCAGCGAGCCGATAAGCCACGGGTAGAAGAGGTACTCGGCCTTCGCAAAGAGGCTCTTGAACGGAACGGCCCCTTCCAAGAGCTCTCCCCACGGATTGTTGTTGCGGCCCCAGACGTAGCCGACGCCCACGTCGAGGGGTCCGTATAGCCCGCGGCCGTTGAAGCCAAAGGATCTGTGCTCGTCGATCGCGCCCTCCACGGGCTGGGATCCGAAATAACCGAACGTCTCGAGGATCAGAGATCGATCGAGCAGCTGGCCACCCCCGCCAAGCACGGGTTCCACACCTGGAGCGTAGCGCCCGTCCAACCCGAGCCCACCAAACTTGTAACGCAGCTTGTAGTAGCCGTCGATCCGGCCGAACTCCTCCTCGGTCAGGTTGCCGATCTCCTGCGCCACGCCGGCTCCGTAGTAGAGCCGACCCTTAATAAGGCCGTTGAGCTCGATAGCCGGACGGGTGCGACCGAGACTGAATCCCCCGGCTGAAACGATCGAATCGCTGACGATCGGGTCAACAAGCTCGATGTCGGAAACTCGATACTCCTGCCAGATGAACTTCAGACGTGCGTCCCTATCGATTTGGCGATCTGCGAAGGTGAACAGGTAGAGGTTCTGCAGGCCTACCCAGAGGTTGAGACCGCGCTTCGGCAGGCCGGGTATCAGGTTCTGAAACTTGAGTTTTCCCTGCAAGATCTCGATTCCCTCATCCCGGTTCCACTCAGTCTCCAGGAAAACGCCTATGTTCTCGCCCAGCGGGCTTGCTGCCAGCAGATAGATCTCGTCCGGGAATCGAAGGCTCACCAAGTGGCCGTCTTCGGGATCTTCCCGGACCCTGATGTCGCTGGCCACCCGAACTGCCAGAGGCACGGTACCAGGAAGCTCACCGGGCCATATTGCTCGGGGCCATTGATCCTTCCACGGCGGGCTGCCCAGCGGCACCGGCTTGTCGCGGCGTAGGAGCTTGTCGTTTTCGGGGAAGCGGTAGCCGTTAAGTCGAAACGCCTCGCCGAGAACGTTTAGTTTGGGCGCGGCGGTATGACAGGTCGAGCAGCCAGTCTTATACATCCTCGCGAACGCCGGGATTTTGAACGCCTCCGGTTCAAGGCGGAGCCCACCGTCAACACTTGACGCGGAGTTCGGCGCCGCTGCCATTATGGCCAACGCCAGGAGGAGGACACCGGCGGCGATGAGCAGCCGAGCGGCCAGGACCCTGGGTTTCGAGCAGCGCTCACCTGACATGTGGTGTGAATGCGTGTCGCTGGACATGCGGCTACCGATCCGCCGTCGGCAACTGCAACCTCAACCGAAGAAAGTCTCCGTCCCCCAACAGGATCTCTCTCTCGAGCGAGCCTGCCGATCGATGCCACACCTTCAGGGTGTAGTTACCCGCCGGCAGGTCCTCGAGACTGAAACGTCCGCCTTCGCCGACTACCGCGTAGAGCGTCGTGGGGACAACCAACACGTACGCGACCATCTCCGGGTGGACGTTGCACAGGATGACGTGAGTTCCGACCTCGTCGAACGTGTGCGAACGGGACTCGCTAGTGGGATACATGCCCAGATCGAACCCTGGGCCCGGTCCTTGTGGGGAAAAGATGTTGTGGAGAATCGGGTCACTGTTCTGAAACGCGACTACAGCGCCCGGCGTGACCACGAGGAGTGGCGGAACGAAGCGCAACTGGAGCTGATCGATTGTGACGGACTGCTGAGCGTAGCCCTCGCCGGTTTGCTCCTTCGGAACCAGGAACACGACGGCCCCGACAGTCGGCTCGCCAGGAGCCGTGACCACCCCTCCAATCGCAGCGCTCTGTGCATTCAGGTGACCGACACTGGAGACGCAGAGGAGGGCCGAGAGTCCACTCACGAGGGATGCTCTCATCCGGCCTCCTCGCTCGCCGACCCACGAAGCTGGGCGATCCAACGGTGAAGTGTCCTCCGGCTTACGCCAGCCGCCCGGGCTGCCTGCGAAACGTTCCCGCCGCTTGCATCGAGCAGACGTCGCACGTAACCCATTCTGAAGGCATTCAAAGCCTCGTCGCGGGCCGTTTCGTAGGGTGGTAGTTCGGCTTCTCGAGCTCCGTTGGGCAACAAACCCCATGGTCGGAGCGACTCGGGCAGATCGGACAGCCTGACATGGTCGTCGTTGTTGAGCACCACGAGCCGCTCCGACAGGTTCTTCAACTCCCTGACGTTGCCGGGCCAGTGGTATCGCTCCAGGGCATCCCATACATCCGGCGAGATTCGGGGGGGATCTCTGTCCTGCGCGGCGGAAAACTGGGCGAGGAACCGCTGTGCGAGAAGCGTGACGTCTCCGGATCTCTCGCGCAGGGGCGGCAGGTGCAGGGGAACCACGTTGAGCCTGTAGTACAGATCCTCCCTGAATCTCCCTTCGTCCACAGCAGCCTCGAGATCCACGTTCGTGGCGGCCACGACGCGGACGTCGACGTTGACCAGGTCTGAGCTACCGAGGCGTCGTATTTGACGCTCCTCGAGGACCCGTAGGAGCTTGGACTGCAGGCTCATGGGCATCTCCGGAAACTCATCCAGAAACAACGTTCCGCCGTCCGCCTCCTCAAGCAACCCTCGCTTTCGCTTGTCCGCACCGGTGAACGCTCCGCGCTCGTAGCCAAAGAGTTCGCTCTCCAGCAATCCTTCAGGTAGCGCCGCGCAGTCTACGGGCATGAACGGCTTGTCCCGCCTCGTGCTATGCACATGTATGAGTCGGGCCACGAGCTCCTTTCCGGTTCCGCTCTCCCCAGAGACCAGCACGTTCGCGTTACTCGACGCCACCTTCCTAGCCTGCTCGAGAACCCTGAGCATCGCCTTGCTCGAGGCTACGATCTCCTGGGGGCGTGTTTCTCGGGCCACCTGTTCCCGAAGGGCCTGGTTCTCCAGCGTGAGAGCGCGGTGTCTCAGGGCCCGCTCCACCGCCACGAGCAGCTGATCCGCCTTGAAGGGCTTGGTGAGGTAGTCGAAGGCGCCCTCTCGGATGGCCTCCACCGCGGACGCGATCGTCGCGTATGCCGTCATGATGATGACGGGGAGCGCCGGATCGTCCGCCTTGGCCACGGTGAGCAGCGTCATCCCATCGACCTCCGGGAGTCTGAGGTCGAGAAGAAGGACATCCGGCTCGACGCTCGCCAGCTGCTCCCGAAACTCGATAGGATCCGAGAGCGTCGAGCAGGAATAACCCTCACCGGAGAGCAGCCGTTCGCAGTTAGCCAGCATCGCCGGCTCATCGTCGACTACGAGGACGCGTTGCTCGTCCATTACTCCCCCGACGTTTCGATCGGAAGACACACGACGAACCGGGTCCCGCGACCGGGTTCACTATCGACCCGAATCTCGCCACCGTGCCTCTCGACGATCGTATTACAGACCGCGAGCCCGAGGCCCGTGCCGCGTCCCGCTCCCTTGGTCGTAAAAAAGGGCTCGAAGATGCGGTGCCGGATCTCCGTCGGGATCCCCGAGCCTGTGTCCCTCACTTCGAGCTCGGCGCCTGTGCAGCCCGTGCAGGATCGAGTCGTTACCGTGATCCGTCCGCCCGGCGGCGTCGCGTCGATGGCGTTCAGCAACAGGTTCATACACACTGTCGCGATGGCTTCCGTACTGCCGCGGAGTGCCGGGAGGTCGGTGGCAAACTCCTCTTCGATCTGGACGTCTCGGGCCTGGTAGGTTCGGTCCAACAGCCGGATCACCCGCTCAGCCACCTCGTTGAGCCGGATGTGCTGGGACGCCTCCCCCTCCTCCTCTCCTAGAGTGAGCAGGTCCTTGATGACGGCGTCCAAACGTTCGGCATGTTCGCGCAAGACGGCTAGATCATCGCCCAGTACCTCGCCATTGGAGCGCGACTTCAATTCGCGTTCCATGCACTCAACGCGGTTCGTTATGATGGCGAGCGGGTTCCCGAGCTCGTGCGCCACTCCGGCGGCGAGAACGCTCATGGCTGCCAGCCGCTCAGAGTGACGCATTTGCTCCTCGAGTTTGGTCTGCAGCCTCGTGTCCCGGATGATCAGCGAATAGCCAAGCGGACGGTCCTGTTCGTCTCGAATGACCGTCTGAGTCAGACTGACAGGGAATTCTCCCCCCTCTCTGGATGTCCGTCGCGTTTGGAAGTTGACTACTGCCTCCTTGATGTCGGCCTCGCGGCGTATAAAAGCTGCCTCGGCTCTCCACTTCTCCCCATCCGGAAGAATGAGTGAATCCACAGCGCGGTTCCGCGCCTCCGCGTCGGTGAACCCGAACAGCGATTCAGCTCCCGTGTTCCAAACACGGACCTGTCCATCGAGGTCGAGTCCGACGATGGCGTCAGCCGAATGCTCGAGAATGCCAGCAAGCTCGGCGTGCGCTTCGCACAGCTCCCTCGTTCGCTCTTGGACGAGGCTTTCGAGGTACTGATGCTGCTTGCTCAGCATCCGCGCCATCTTGGAGAAATCCGCCGCCAAGTCCTCCAGTTCATCGTTGGTGGCTACTTCAACTGGTGCATCGAAAAGGCCCTGGGCCAGCTTTCGGGCTCCACGGCGAAGCTGATAGATGGGTCGGGTGAACTGATGGGCTGCCAGGAACGCGAGGCCCAAAACCACAGCCAGCACCGCCACGGCTCCCATCGCGACAAATCCGATGAAGCGGCTGGCAGGTGCTTGTAGATCGACTAGCGGCACGACCCTGTAGATGATGAGTGGCGACACACCCGGTCGGTTCAAGTCGATCGGCAGATATGAGACTATCAGACCCCCGGCGACTACAGTGCCGGCTTCTCCCGATAGGATCGTCTGGGCAATATCCGAAGTAAATTCGCGAGTCAAGTCCGCCTCGGCTCGCGATGCGAGGAGGCTTGCCCAATCGCTCTTTCGCTCCGAGTGGTACAGAAACAGACCCTCAGCGTCGACGAGGCCGGTGGCTCCGGCGATGTGCGGAGAACCTCCTTCGAGTGCGCCGAACACCTCGGACGCAAATGCTTCTCCTACCAAAACGCCATGGAAAGAACCGCCGGCATGAATGGGAAGAAGAAAAGCGAGCGCCGGAATCGTGGACACTTCGCGGTCCGGACGCTCCCCTCCCCGAAGCTCCACGGGAAGTAGAAGGTTCTGGCCAGGCCTGAGCTGCTTCGCGCGCAAGACATAAAAGATGCCTCCGGCGTTGCTCTCCGTTTCCGCGACGACCTCAGCCTCGTCGCCTCGCACGAGGAAAGTCAGCTCGCCACTCTCATCAAACGCTCGAACCTGAAAGAGCGCAGGTGAAAGATTGACAAATGTCGTTAGCGAACCTCTTACATCCTCTCTGGACGAGGCGGACGATCGCCCGTCGTCGAGTAGCTGTGAGGCCACGTATTGGAGTGATCGCTCGATCTCGCGAAGAGAGTGCTCGGTCCTTTGCCTCGCGGTCTCGAGATCGTGCTCCAGCGTAGATCTGGCGTGGTTCCGGATGTTGTCGACGGTAACCCGCGTGCCGACGGTACCGACTATCGCAAGCGGGATCAGTGACAGGAGGGCGAAGGCGATCGCCAGCTTCAGGCGAATGGAGAAACGCGGGAGCAGCTTGTTGATGTTCATACCACAGACTCAACGCAGCTGGGTAAACTGGAACCGGTCACAAACCGATCCCCCAAGCTAGACGGTCCTTGGAGATCCGTCTGTCGGGTAGTTGCTGCCGCGGCATGTGGGAATTTTCCGCGGAAGCTCTTCATGGCTTGCCTTATAGCAAGCACCCAGGCGGCTCGGGGTTGAGCGGCTACGGGTCCGGATACGCGGTCTCGTCCGCCATGGCCTTGTAAAGATCTTTGAGCTCGTCCAGGTCGGTCACAAGTTCGATCATCTGGGTACCCAACTGACCGAACTTGACCTTGTGCTGCGCCTCGTTGGACTTCTTGCGGAAGAAGCTTCCGACGCTGAAGCTGCCATCCACGATGATCGCCGTACCTCTGGCTCCGTGGCAAACCTCCATAGCGAGAGTGACCAAGCCGTCCTCAGGCCGTATGCCCTCAACCGAGCGAGCTCTGTTCGTCTCGATCGAAAGGGTTCCCCAGCTTCCGCAGCTATCACGAAACAGGCCGGTGGCCACGAGATGTTGCAGCTGCGGGTAACTCCCTTTTGTAGAACATCTTATTGGATCGAGCGCCGCATCAGAGAATGCCGCGCGCGCTCAAGGAGGGACACGAGGGGTCACAGGTGGGACGACGCGTGTCGCACCTGAATGCTCCGTCCGCGGCTGCGTGGGAACGACTAACTCAGCAGCGCCTGGCGTGCCGCTGCCGGGCAGCCTCGAGAGAGGGGCCTGTACAGCAGCGTTCAACGAGGGCGATCTTGGTCGGATGGACCTCCCGACAATCACAAGATCCGTATTCTTGTTTGTTCTTGCCGGTCTGTGCGAAATCTGCCTTGTCGTCTCTACACCTAGAGCCGCCGGTCTGGTGGTTAAACGTCCCTGCAGCGACGGTTAGTCCGATCGTGAGTGGCGCCGGCCCGCTTGACTCCCCATCCATCCTCGCGCCTCACAACGTGCCACTGCTTCTTGTTGGCCATAGCTCGATTCCTGGATCCTGTTTCCGAAAAGGCTGTCGGTGATTCAGCTACTCACTGCGCCTACACCGTAGAAAAGCCGAAGATCCTGGCAGCGAACCTGGAGGGCCAACCTGGAGAAGTGATCGGCGTTTGCCGATTGATGGCGTGCTCTAACCAGCTGTACGACAGCAGGTTACAACAATGGAGCCGACCGGGATCGAACCGGTGACCTCCTGCTTGCAAAGCAGGTGCTCTCCCAGCTGAGCTACGGCCCCGTGGTTGCTCGTAACCCCTCCGAGCCCTTCAAGTTGCGTTCCCGACGACGCCAGACCGGTTCCGCTGCTTGGGGCTGTTCGTGGGGCTGTAGAGCTTGTCATCATGCCGACGGTGTTGCCTCGTCGCCAGTCCATCATGTACCCGCCTTCTCGCGAAGTTCCCGGCGCCTCGCCAACGCCTCCCCTCCACGCTCCTGATCTCGTAAACGTAGAGCCGCTCCATACGCCCCCGAATGAAGGTTCTCCCGACTTGCGGCGGCACGCTCTCGAGCTGAGGCTGGACAGATCGGGGCCCTAAAAGCCTCCAAGCTGCTCGGTGGTCCAGGGACAGCGCCGAACAGACGCCCGTCTAGGACGCTGGCCTGACCGCACCTGCCGATCCCTCGGAGAAGTCCGCGAAGGAGCTTGAGATGTTTGCGTTCAAGTCTGCCGCGTGTGCTGCCAGCATCCTCCTGTTCGCACGCTGCGCAGCTCCAGGCAACTCCGACTGGCGCACGATCGAGTTCGAGACGACCGAGGTCACCGCCCCGGATGTTGCTATCTCGCCAGATGGGGAGTGGCTGATCTTCACCATGCTCGGCCACCTCTTCCGAGTGCCCGTGGTTGGGGGCGAGGCGGAGCAACTCACGTTCGGTCCATATCAAGACATGGACCCGGCGGTTTCCCCTGATGGTGCTAGAGTCGCCTTCGGCTCCAATCGCGATGGAACCGACGGCAACATCTTCGTGCTGAACCTGGCCGATGGACGAATAGACCAGCTAACACACGACAGCATGGCCGGCCGACCCGCCTGGGCACCCGACGGAAGCGCGATCGCGTATCTGCGTCGTCGCACCCGTTCCTTCCATTGTCCGAGTGGACGAGCGGGCGTTGCTCGAGTTGCCATGGACGGGAGGGAAGCTGTGAACGTCGTTGGCGCCGACGACGTGATCAGTTCGGTCTTCTATTTGCCGGACGGCCGCCTTGCCTGGTCAGCCATCGAGCCCTCTTGGCCCCGTACTTCCACCCGGATCGACGTCCTGCTCGCAAATGAGTCTGTTGAGACGTTGGACACCCTCAGTGGAGCCATGGGACGTGTGTTAGCAGATGCTGCGGGCACCGGATTGTATGGACGCGGCTACCCCCGAGGTGCTTCCGGAGTGTTGCCCTCCGAACACCTACTATTTCGGGGGTTTACCGCCGACGAAGAGCAGCGCATCACAACGCTCCCGATGCCCCCATGCCTGTACCTGGCAACCGCCGGCTTCGCGGTCACCCCAACCGGCGACGCCGTATACCTCAGTGAGGCGGGACGGCTTTGGAAGTATTCCGTACGTGACAGTGTCCGTGAGCCGATCCCCTTCCGCGCCAAGATAACGCTCCAGGTGAGAGACCCGATCGCTCCCCGTGCAGCCGGGTTTCCCGAACCCGGGGATCCCCTGACACCAGTCGGCATCATGAGTCCGACGCTCTCACCGGGCGGCGAGAGCCTGGTCTTCGGTGCGTTCGATCACCTGTGGCAGCAGGCGACTGACGGAGGGCCGGCCCGACGGCTCGTCGACGGCGACGGGCACGAACGCGAGCCGGTCTTGTCGCCCGATGGTCGGCATCTGCTCTTCATTTCGAGTGGCGCCTGGAAACAGCGCGTGCAACTGCTCGACCTCGAGACTCGGGAAATACAGACGCTGGCGGCGGGTCTGTTGTACTGGGACCCTGCCTGGAGCCATGACGGACGACGGGTCGTGTTTGGCGGCATCGATCCCGTGGGATCTCGTCTGCAGTTGGTGGTTGTAGATCTCGCCGACGGCACCACGGAACAGCTTGCCGTCCCGAGGTCGGGTTGGCTATCCCGCCCGCAGTTCTCGGCGGACGGGACCTGGCTGTACTACTCGGCGCAGCCCGGCACGACGAGGTCCCTCTACCGCCTCCGAGTCGACGGGGAGGCCGAGCCCCAAGAGTTCATCGCGTTGGATCGCCACCTGCACGATCCACTGTTGTCTCCTGACGGGCAGTGGCTGGCCTTCCGCCGCAACACCGAGATTTGGCTGGCACAGGTGGGTCGGGAGGCAGGGTCCGGTTACGGACAGATCCGTCGAGTAAGCCGTGAAGGAGGCGACAATTTCACCTTCACGCCGGACGGCACCGCGCTCCTCTACGCGTCAGGCAACAGGGTATGGCGGCAGCCGATCACGGGTGGCGAGCGGATGAAGATTCCGATTCGCCTCAATATGCTCTCGCCTCCTCCCCCGTCGGTCCTGATCCAGCATGTGCGGGTGCTCGATTTCACGACCGGCGGTTTCGGGGAGGAGACGTCCATGTACGTGGAGGGAGGGCGGATCCGCTGGGTCGGCGCAGAACGCGAACAGGAGCTGCGAAGGGACGTGGCCATCCTGGATGCCGGAGGACGTTTTGCCATACCCGGTCTCTTCGACATGCACGTCCACGCGAACGCCGGCGCCCACGGGTGGTTTCGGTCGGAGTTCCAGGAGGCGTGGCTTGCATACGGCGTGACTTCGGTTCGGGAAGCCGGCAACGACCTCGCCTTCTCGGCGAATCTCGCGGATCGTAGCGAGGCCACTGGTGACCCGGTGCCAAGGTACTTCTTCTCGGGAAACGTGTTCTGCGGGGAATTGGGAGCCCTCCCATGGGAGTCCGTCCCGGGCGCTGCAAGCTTCCAGCTGACCGATGAGGCGGACGTGCGCTTCTATGTCGGGCGCTGGAACGCACGCGGTGTTCATTTCATCAAGACCCATCCATGCCTCGCTTGGCCGCTCCAACGTGCACTGGCCGACGAGGCAAGGCACCAAGGGTTGCCGGTCATGGAGCACGGGAACTGGCATGAATGGCTAATTCGAAGTGTGACGCTCGGATCTGGTTTTGTGGAACACTTCGATTCGTACCACGACGACGTGCTCCAGCTGCTGGCGGCTGCCGGGACTGGATGGAGTCCCACGCTGACGCTCAGTCTTGCCGATGTAGCGCTACTCGAACCGGGACGCACTGCGAACCCGAAGCTCAAGGCCTTCGCCATCGAAGGACTGCTCGAGCATCAACAGAGCCATTATGCCGAGGCCGACGAGCGAATGTGGCGCGAGGAGAGATCCAAGCAGCTCTCGGTGATCGGGGCCGCATATCGTCGCGGCGTCCGCCTGTACGCGGGCACCGATGCCCCTTACGGGCCGGTACCAGGAGCCTCACTGCATCGCGAATTGCGCTCGTTCGTCAATGCTGGTATTCCGGCGCTTCAAGTGCTGCGGATCGCGACACTAGACGCCGCGTCGGCGGTCGGTGCGGCTGAGCATCTCGGCACACTGGAGGTCGGTAAGCTGGCCGACATCGTGCTCCTCGATGCCAATCCGTTGGACGACATCGAGAACACGCAGAGCATCTGGCGGGTGATCAAGGGCGGTTGGGTGTTCGATCCGGACGCGTTGCGGGCCGATAATTCGTTGGCGGGCGGCCAAGTGCCGACCGGAGGAGAGGGGGGTGGAGCGGAGGCAAACGGACGCACAGTACCATGATTGGAGATAGGAGGTGAAGCCGTTTACAGCCATCGCCACGGCCATCCTCGCGTTCATCGCGCTGGGGCATTTGCTGCGCCTCGTCTTCGGTTGGACGTTCGTCGTCCACGAGACCGTCGTCCCCATGTGGCCAAGTGTGGTGGTCATCCTGGTCTTCGGGTTCGTGGCGGTGATGCTCTGGCGCGAGAGGGACCGGGAGCGACCAGAACCGCCGAAAATGTAGCGCCCCGTTCCACGGCACTGGCGAACCCAAACTCGCTTGGCATGGATGCACCCGAATGGACCCCGGAACTTCCAAGGTTGGGCGGTATCAGACCCCGGAACTTTCGGAGTGAAAGCCAGGAATGGCTCCGGAATCTCCCAGTTGCGGGGGTGTTTCGAGGTCGCCTTTTAATCCGTCGGGCGTGGGTTCGTTCACCACGCCGCTTGTCCAGAATATCGCGACTGGTGCCGAGCCAACTAACCCTCCAATCCTGTCGGTATCCTAGGAGGCTTGCCGATGAAAACGCTTCGGTGCATGCCGCTTCTGTTTGCTGGACTCCTGCTGGCCTCAAGCTCATCGATGCTCTTTCCTCAAGAGATCGATGACCCAGCCGCCTCGCCTCTAGCACAGGAGAGCCTGGACGGAGTCTGGATCGGTTCGTACGAGTTCGCCGACCGGGTCGCACTCTTGGAGGTTGAAATCAGCTCGCATCCCAGCCCGCAAGTCGTCGTTCTGCAGATGAGGCCCGGAACGTCCGGAGCCGAGTCGCAGCTTCGGGTCGAAGCCGGGGCGGTCGAGTTCGAGTTACCGATTCAGGGCCAAGCCGCGAGCTTTTCGGGTCGAACGGACGGCAGGACGATCAGCGGCCACGTTCTGCAGGGTGAGGCGAGCGGCCCATTCGAGCTTGGAAGGACAGCCACTATCGAGGTCGCTGATTACGAAGAGTACGAGGGTGCCTACGAGCTGGAGGACGGGCGCACCGTTTTCTTGCGACGACACGATTTCGTGAGTGAGCAAGACCCACACGTCGTAGAGCGTGCCTTCTACTACCTGTTTGACGAGGCAGGGCAGCTCAGGAGGATGGGCGCGGCGTCGCCGGACACCTTCTTTATCGGAAGCACCTACTATCTCCCAGCGCCCGTGGCGGTCGACATAGCCTTCGCGCGAGACGAGGCCGGCGCCGTAACTGGTGTCAACTGGATCGAGCGAGATGGAACCGTCCTCCGAGGCGTGCGCACTAACGCCTATCGGGCGGAGGAAGTCGCCTTCCCAAGCGGCGAGCAACGTCTGGCAGGCAGGTTGCTGTTGCCGGCCGGCAACGGGCCCCACCCGGCGGTCTTATTGATTCACGGGCTCGGGCGGTTCACGCGCAACATGGTCCCGTTTGCTATAGGCGATCTGCTTGCGAGTCGCGGAATCGCTGTCCTCGCGTACGACAAGCGGGGAGTCGGAGCGTCCTCGGGTGAGGATCGGAGCATACAGAGCAGGGTCAGCGTGGTGGCCGACGTGCTGGCGGGCGTCGAGTTCCTCAGCGACCGTCCTGACATCGATCCGGACCGCATCGGGCTCTTCGGAATCAGCCAAGGCGCTGGAGTGGCGCCCATGGCGGCAGCCCAATCCGATCAGATCGCGTTCATCGTAAGTGTCGCACTGCAGGGGCTCACAGGGCGCGAGCGGTTCCCGCCCGAGCGTCTGATTCCTGACCTGGTGGAGCGCCTCCAAGCCCAAGGATTCGGCAAGGAGGAGATCGCCGAAGCAACCGCTCTTGCCGAACTCGATCTGGTGTACAGCGAAACGGGCCAAGGTTGGGACGATCTAGAACGCGCGATCACTGCCGCCAGAAGCCAGGCGTGGTTTCGCCTCACTTGGATTGAATACCTGGGAGCATCCTCGCCTGACCATTTCTATTGGCGCAGGTACGAGGGAGGCCCGCGAGTAGAGCCCGTGGAGGCGTTGCGCGAGGTCGATTGCCCTGTTCTGGTCATCTGGGGAGAATACGATGCCGAGTTTCCGCCTGCGCAGCACCGACCGCCCGTCGAGCTAGCGTTGGAGGAAGGCGGCAATCGCGACTATACCCTGAGGGTTTTTCCAAACGCCAATCATCCTGTATTCGAGCTTCCTCCAAGCGGGCTTATCCGAACCACGGGATTCGCGGAGGGCTATGTCGATACCATCACTGAATGGGTGCTGGAGAAGGTCCGGACGGATCGCTAAAGCCTTGGGCACATCTAAGTTCATACGGCAACAGAAGAGGCTCTACATGAGGACTATCACCTTCCTGCCGCTCCTGTTTGCCGGACTCCTGCTGGCCCCTGGTTCATCGACGCTTCTTTCTCAAGAGACCGAAGACCCGGGCGTCGCGGCCTACAGGGAGGTGTGGGAGAAGACCATCGCACCGGACGAGCATCACGCAGCGCTGGGGGCCTTCGTGGGCACGTGGACGAGGAGCTACCGGTACCTTCAGAACCCCTCGGCGAACGAGGAGACCCGCGCAGTGCGCGAGATGTCTCTGGGAGGCCGGTTCCTGTGGGAAGAGGAAAGCGAAGCGCTCGGTCAGCCGACTGTCGGCTATACGGTTATCGGCTACAACAAGGTGGCCCAGCAGTACGAGCGCGTGCAGTGGCACAACGTGACGACCGCGATCACGAAATGGACCGGAGCTTTCAACGACAGCAACGGTGAACTGACGTTCTTTGGAGAATTCGAGGATCCGGTTATGGAAAAGCGGATCCTGACAAAGCTCGTGACTCGCCTGGTAGGGCCAGATCGAATCGAGAGTGCCCTTCACGAAGCCTGGCCTGTGGAATCGGATCAGGAACCTGCATGGAGCAAGACCGTGGAGATCGTCGAAGTGCGCGAGCCATCCGAGCCCTGAGACGCCTGAGTCTGACCCCATATAGCCAAGGAGGCGCCCCAATGCGACTGTCGCATCTGGCCCAGACTGTTCTTCTTACGCTGCTCGTCGTTGCCGCAAGCTGTCAACGCGAGGCGCATGATCCGTCGAGAAGTGAGCCTCTTTCCCAGACACCCTATCAAGTAGACTCGGTTGCCATCAGTCGAGTTCTCTCCCAGTGGGTCGATGCGTATCGCAGGGGCGACGCCGACGCCCTGGCGCGTTTGCACACCGAGGATGCGGTGATGCTTCCCGACGATGCTGTTGCCTTCTCAGGCAGAGAGGCGATTCTGGCCTGGTATAAGGAGATGTTCGAGGGCCGCCCACCAGCCGAGGAAGGCGAGGATCGTCAGGTGGAGAGTTCGTGGGCTGACGACGAGATCCAGGTCGGCGGCGACTGGGGATTCTATCGAGGCACTTACCGCTTCGCGTGGAAGACGCCCGCAGGGGAAACGAGGGAAGTCCGCGGGAAGGACATAACCATTCTTAGGCGGCAGTCAGACGGAAGCTGGAAGATTGCTCGGGAAATGTGGAATGGCGACGGTCCCGCTCGAAGCAGGGGAGAGTGACTGTCGTCGAACGGCGATCCTGCCTCCAGCGGTTCCTTCGAGGCAGCCCATATTCACGCATCTGGCTCCCTCCGCGCTCCTGATCTCGCACTCGCAGACAACACACCCATCTGGGTCTCCGGGGCCGAGAGCTTCACCTCTGACGCCGAGGCACACCGCGGTCTTCGTGCCGAAGTGTGCGTTACGCTACTCGGCCATCGGCGTATCGTTACGTTACGGTCATGGTGCGCCTATTCTGGGGTCCGAATCCGCCAATTCCTGCAAGAACAGTCTCTTACACATTGAGCGGACTCTGGAACGCACGTTGCTCAGCAGCGGCTACCGGTTGCTGTAGCTGAACACGCAACAGATCGTTATGGGAGATGGCGAGACGGGTACTCCTGGTCGACGACGACCACACGATCTTGAAGTCGCTGGGCGATGCGCTGGGTGACATCGGTCTCACCGTCGAGCGTGCGGCCAGCGCGGAGGAGGCGCTCTCCCGGCTCGCCGCCGTGCGGCCCGACGCGATCGTCTCCGACATCCGTATGCCCGGCATGGACGGGATCGAGCTTCTTTCTCTTGTCCGGGAACGTCTCCCCGACGTCGATGTCGTGTTGATGACCGCCTACGACGACATGCCCACTGTCGTCCGCGCCATGCGCGAAGGCGCTTTCGATTTCCTGGTAAAGCCGATCGACCTGCTGGAGCTGGAACACGTGGTGCGGCGGGCCTTGGAGGATCGCCGGGCTCGTGAGCGGGAGCGCCAGGACGCGGAGGACGAAGCCCGGCCTTACCGCCTCGACGAGTTGATAGGCCGGGATCCCAAGATGATCGAGGTGTTCAAGATCGTGGGACAGCTGGCAGCCAGTCCGGTGAACGCGCTGATTCGAGGCGAGACTGGGACGGGGAAGGAGATGGTAGCCAGGGCCATCCACTTCAACTCGGCACACGCCGAGGAGCCGTTCGTCCCGGTCAACTGCA
>JBDHIM010000188.1:0-3920 GCA_039587445.1 Gemmatimonadota bacterium | reverse complement strand
ACCGGCAGCCCCTCGCCGACGTGCTCTTGGAAGAGCTGCCACGCCGCCCGCACCACCTCGGCGCTGACCAGAGGATCGAAGACGATCCAACCGGTCTTGCCGCGCACGAAGGAGATGTCGGAGAGGTCGAAGCCGCGCACCTGGTAGATGCCGGGAATCACCTCGTAGAGGCCGTAGTTCTGGTTCAGCCGCGACTGGCGGAGCAGTGACGGATGGATGCTGTCGAACTCCCGGTCCTCGTCGAGGAACTGGAATGGTTCCATGTCCCACGCGACGTGCCCCGCGTCAGCCATGATCTGAAGCTCTTCCATGGGAGCGATGAAGCCCTTGGCCCGCTCCTCGAAGTCCCTCCGGTCTGCGAACGGGAGCGTGCCACGGGCCTGCTCGAGGATCGCGCGGGTGAACTCCGACGGCGCCTTGCCCTTGGGGTGGAAGTGCCCCGCCAGGGGTTCCGCCTGCCGCGCCCTCACCGACGTCTGCTCCGCGGGTCCGCAACGGGCCACGGCCAAGGCGGCGGTGGCGCCGAGAACAGTCTGCGTGAACTCTCTCCTGGTGGTCATCGCGGGCTCCTTCGATTCACATATCGGGGGCACTCGTGCTGGGGATCCTCACGATCCAGGATACGCCACCGTGTTTGGGCCCAACAGACAGGGTGAAGAACTGGGGCGAACCTCGGCGGTGAGAACAGTGAATTATCTGGTCAAGCGAAGGTGCTGTGAGGAAGCGAGTTACAAAGCCATGGGAACGTGATGGGAACAAACGGGAAGCCTGAGAGCCTGTCTGATGTGCGTACTTGGCTGGCCAAGGCGCCTCCGGGAACAACGATTTCGGCCGAGTCGATGCTTGCTGCGATCGTAGGACTCTCGATTCGCTGCCGCTCTAGGCGAGCGAGAGGGCGACTCCCGAAGGAACCTCCCCAACTGTTACACAGGCCTTCCCCTACGCTTCCTTACTGAATGTAGCCGAGAGAGCGCAGCGTCTCGAGCTGTTCGGGCGTAAGCGCCACCTCGCCACCGAGGGTGAAGCGTGTCGCCAGCGACTGGTGCGCCTCCCACTGCTTTTCGAGGAAGGCGGTGTAGTGCTCGACTAGCTCGGGATGTTCCTCGTGGACACTGTTCAAACAGAAATGATCGTTCCACCGATCATAGAGCAGGAGCGGTACGGGACGTCTCCGCAGAGCGTCCTCCTCATCCTCGTCCTCATCCGGCGGCCGGGGGTTGATCTCGAGAGACGCCCCCCACCGACCGTCGATCACCTCGAGCAGCCCCCTGAGCTCGCCCGTCTCCTGGTCGACATAGAACTCGTCGAGCATCACCGGCCGTGGATCCCAGCCCTCATCCCCCAGCAGGAGTGGGGCGAGCGACTGACCCATCGCGACCTCGGGCTGTGGCAGGTCGACGAGGTCGAGGATCGTGGGGAGTACGTCGAGCATCGAGACCGGCTGGCTGAATCGCTGTCCGCCCTCGATGCGACCGGGCCAGATGAACATGAGGGGGATTCGGCTGACGGTCGGTCGGAGTATCGCGCTATTCCAGCGCGGCGGCAGCGAGTCCTGCAGCGCCAAGCCCTGGTCGCTGCCCGCCGACAGGACGCTGTGATCCGCCGCGACGATGAGCAGAGTGTTCTCCCATTCCCCCTCCTCCTTCAAGCGATCCACCAGCCGCCCGATCTGGTAGTCGTTGTGCGCCATCGCCTGGTCGTACAGGGCCTGCCAGACCGTGTAGAACGCGACCCGGTCGATCCCGGTCTCCTCCCAGGTTTCCCCCCAGGGGTCTCCCCACCAGCCCTCGGCCTCTACCAGGCTGTCGCGCCACGCGATCCACGTCGTCCGCTGTTCGGGACTGACGAACAGGCCCGAGAAGGGCGCGGGGATTGGCCGGTCCTGCGGGGCGTGCACGTCGGTGGTCTGGAAGTGCACCCAGTAGGGAGTGCCGGGGTACGTCTCGCGCCACTGCCAGAATCGCTCGTGCATGATCCTCGAGGATTCCTTGTGGTTCTCGCCGCCGAAGTAGACGAACTCCTCCCAGCTCTCCTTCATCACATCCACGCCGCGCTGCTGCAGGTTGCTCAAGGTGCCAGCGTTGGGGTTGGCCACGAGCACCGCCGTCTGGTAGCCGGCCCGGTGCACGTGCTCGGCCATGGTCTCGATCTGCTCCGGCACCGGATCGGTCCAGTTCGTCTGGCCGCCCATCACGCTGTTCTGGAGCGAGGTCATGAAGGAGGCGGTGGAGGGCTTCGTCCAGGTGGAGTTGCTGTACGCCCACTCGAACAGGGCACCCTCGGCTGCCAGTCGCTCGAGATTCGGGGTATTACGGCGGTTGTATCCGTAGACGCTCATGAAGTCGGCCGCGCCGCCGTCGATGACATAGAAGATGACGTTGGGCTTCTCGGGTACCGTCGCTCCGGTCACAGTCGGCGCCGCCCACAAGGCGACCGTGCCGGGTCTCGGAGACTCCGTCTCAAGGGCCAGATCGACGGTCTGTCCCGCCAGATGTGAGAGATCGACGGAGCGCTGACCCCAGTTCTCCTTGTCGTCGTACGTCTCTTCGAGCACCGGCTCCGGCTCGGCACCCGCAAGACCCGCGGTGATTCGGAACGTCACCGGGGCATCCTCGCGCAGCACCCCGAGCCCCAGGTCGAGACGACCGGCCTCGGGAATCTGGACGCGATACTCGATTCTTCCCGGCGTGTGCGTGTACAGCGCCCGGCTGTACTCCCGGTTCCTCACCTCGCTGTACACACCGGCGGGCTCCCCGGCGTAAGTGGCCTCCTTGGGGATCACCGTCACCGACAGCACGTCGATGCTGGCCGGCCCGTCGGCCCAGGACCCTATTACGAGCTGCTCCCACGGTCCCTCCCACCCCCAGCCGGACCAGTCCGCCCGAAGCAGGTAGGTCTGGACGGACCCGTCGCGGATGACCGTAGCGGTCTCGCCTATGAACTCGAACAGGGTCGGGTTGACGTCATCTTCCTCCATCTCGGATTCGTCCCGCAGGTTGAACGCGACCAGGAGAGACATCCAATCGACGTCGGCGTCGGATCGGGCACGCACCTGGATGTGGCCCCAATCGTCACGCCGCCAGTCTGGAAGGTCGACGTAGATACCGCCAATCCAGGCGTCGTCCTCGTCGTCAGTGACGTCGATGTCCCCCAGCGTCATGCGCAGGGCATCGTCCGCAACCGACAGCCGTACCGGGGCCATCTGGTCCGGCACCGGCGCGGGGAGCCAGTCCGGCTGCGCTTCGTCGAAACTCCACACGACGGGTTGCGGAACATCCTCCGGCACGTCCGAGCCGACGATGGTGGCAGCGTCCAGGTGCTCCTCGAGGTGGAGCGGAATGTCGGCCGTGAGCACAGGTGAGCCGGGCGGCGAGCCGGAGCAACTGACGAGTAGGAGCGCCAACAAAGTGACACAGGCGACGGCGGTGACAGCTACTAACGAAACGGCGAAGCGGCGCATATCGGCCTCCCTATGGCGACGGGTCCTATCTAAAGGCACGGATGCAGGCCGCCGCGTAGATCCCGTTCGGCAACCGGATGAAAGCGTGACTCAGTTGTCTGGCTGGCTCTATCGAGTCGGGGCGGTTCCGCAACGTGACGCGGACGCACCGTTTTTTCGGAGGCGGATGTGCTCAGAAGTCCCGGAGGTGCGGTCTGGCAGGCGTCGTTCTCACGGCGTCTGCTCGGCGCAGTCGGTGGACCACCGAGCAGCTTACGAGGTTTCTAGGGCATCGAATCATGCACCCTCGGTCGGGAGATGGACCGCCGCAAGTCGGGAGAACCTCTATTCTGCGGCGTATGGTCGAAGGACGAGATCAGGAGCGTGGAGGGGCCGGTTGAGAGTCGGTGGAGACCGTCGCGGTGACTCCCCATCGGGCCGGTTTGATAGATCAACCGACGATCACCTTCGAGCGAATGCA
>JBDHIM010000187.1:0-3920 GCA_039587445.1 Gemmatimonadota bacterium | reverse complement strand
CTCGACCGTCCGCCGCATCCCATCACAGCCAACACACCCACATTCGAACGGCACACCGTGGGCCTGACACCAGCGCTTCCTCATCTGTGCCGCAGACTTCAGGTACCACTCGCCGTTGGGGAGGAGAAGATCGCCCGCTTCATCCAAAGTCGTGTCATGGCGAATGCAGGTGAGCACGTCGTGCACTATCCGGTCCGAAGGCCGGGCATACCTGGGAGCGTTCGTTGGAACCCAGGAAAGCCCGGTTTCCTGCGAGAAAGCCATCCATGCCGCGCACCGGCGCGCATCCTCAGGCAGCCCGTGATGCTCGAGAGCGAGCCAAAGCCTCCCCGGAAGCGTTTCCTCGAGCTCCTCGACGACCGTGCGGTGCGCCCACGGATCCCAGAGGTCCGTCGTCCCGAGAAGACAGATCAGCCCGGCAGCGCGCTCCTTGAGCGCCCCGATCTCGAGCACCGGGTGGCCGCGCGGGTTGGAGAGCCTCGCCTGCGTGATGAGCCCGCAGAGGTTGTGGTAGCCCTCCCGATCCATGCACAGCAGGAAGAGGTCCAGCCGAGCGGGCGTCGCTCTCGTCGCAGAGGTCGCACTTGTCGAAGAAACCGCCGCGATCGAGCGCAGAGGCGGAATGACTCGAACCTCGGCACCGACGATCGGACGCACTCCCAGGCGATCACAGCTGCGGGTGAAACGGACGACCCCACCGAGGTCAAAGAGATCGGTGAGCGCCAGCGTCGGCATTTCGATCTCGGCCGCCCGCTCGGCAAGGGCTTCGGGCGTGGATGCTCCGGTCAGGAGAGAAAACGCGGAGCGCGCCGCTAGCTCGACGAACAGCGCCTCCTGCCGCGACGATTTCGGCGCGAGAGAGACCGATTCCTGCTCTAGTCCCACCATCCGTGGAGCCACCAGCGCAACTCGCCGTTCCGACGGTATTCACGAAACAGCCAGAGCAGCTCACCCACCGAAGTGCAGACGCGAAAGTACTCCCGCCGGAACGGGTCCTTCCACCAGTCCCCGGAGAGTCGCTCGGGTCCCTCGGCAGCAACCAGCTCGTGACGGTCCCGCTCGTCCCACAACTCGATGGGCTTGTCCCTCTCCACCTGCACCCGAACGGGCACAGGCTCCGGCAGCAGCCGGAGAGCACAGCTCACATCAGGCGTTTCGGTTTCCGTTTCCCCACGAGAACGACCGACCGCAAGACGATTCGATGAAAGGCGCGTCGAAGGTGACTGCGCCGAAAGGGTCTGGGACGTGACCGGCATCCATACGCTGCGGCTCTCGGGTCGATGATCAGCGCGAAAGGCGGGTGTCACCACCACCTCCTCTCCCAACCGGGCCTGAAGGCGGGTCAGCGCGATCGCAGCTCCGAGCGGATCATCCCACCCTTCCCCCACCCGCCAACCACCGCGGAATAGGTCTCCCTGGCGAGCTTCCGCCGGCGCCGTTTCGCGAAGCTCCAAACCGAGGCCGGCGACGGGCGCCGGTAGCTTCCCTCCGTCCTGCGACCGCTCCAGAGCCGCCCGACAGAGATCGAACAGCAAGGACTCACGGCGAGTCGGCCGAGCCGGTATCACCGTCGCCTTCTGAGACCCACCCTCATCCAGCAGCAGATGAAGCCGGAGCTCCGACGCGCACGACCCACCGGTCAGGTCGGCGCACAGCCGGGCCAGTAGGTGGCGGAGCGCGAAAAGTAGGGGCTCCAGGGCAGCTACCGGACTTTCGAGCTCCAGCGACACTTCCTTGCGCTCCGGCAGCGGAAAAGCATGAAAGGCGCGTTCGTCCTCTCCGCATGCCCAGCGGTGCACCTGGAAACCGGCCGGGCCGAAGCGAGCTTCCAGCTCGCTTCGCTCCCGCTCTGCGAGCTGCCCGATCCGTGTCCATCCCAGGGCCCGGAACGCCTCTCGCAACTCCTCAGCGATCGGAAGACAGCTCAAAGGCTGCGGTGCGAGGAACTCCGCTCCCTTGCCCGGCGGAACGATTATCGGACCGGGATCGGCGAGCCGGGCCGCGGCATCGGCCACCACCGCCACATCTCCGATCCCGATGCCAATGCCGCACATCCCGGCTTCCCTCAGCGCCTTCAGGAGAGTCCGGCCGAGCGCCTTTTCGCCCCCCAAGCGCTCCCACCCACGGGCGTCGACCCGTCCCAGCTCCGGGTCGACCAACATGACGCGAGGGCTTCCCTTCAACAGCGGCACCATCAGGCTTTGCTCCCCCTTTTCGGAAGGCGCCACCCGTACCGAGACGATCCGGCTCACAACGGACCTTTCCTGTCCCGTGCGAACCCTCCAGTCACCTGGGTCCGAGAGCTCGGGACCGGATATGCGGCGGGAATTTCCACCCACTTTCCCTTTTCCACCTGCACCTGAACTCGGCGCATAGGCGGGATGAAGGGACCGAAGGGAGAGCCGTGATCGGGGCGGATGCGACCCGGACGGAAACGCAACCGAAGACCAGCGACGGAAAGCTCCGCGACCACGATCAGAACGGAGCCGGCTTCTTCAGCCAGACGCTGGAGCCGCACGCCTACGCTTGGCCGCAATCCCCGAACCGATGAGGCATCGTCCACATCCAGCACGACCGCGCCGAACGCTCCGCTTCGAAGCAAAAGATCGGCGCACCAAGCCGCCTCACCGGGAGGAGGACGGACCACCCAGAAAGGCGGACCGTACTCCGAGAGCCCCACCCAATCCGGCGCATACAGCGTACGAAGCGCATCGACCAGTGCCACGGGCTCTTCGAGGGCGTGGAACTCGCAAAGCGTTCGACGCAGGAGGGCCATCTTGCCGCAGGAGCGCGGCCCCGACCATTCCGTCGCTCGTCCGCGCGGCAATCCCCCTCCCGGCAGCAGAGCATCCAGCGAGCCGAGCCCCGTCGCCACCGTCTCGACGTCGATCCGCGGGTGGCTCTCTACATCCTCGATCCTCCGCTCTATCTCTCGAAGCGCGGCCGCACGAGACACCTTTCCCTCCTGAGCACCGACAGTTTTGGTAATCTCGGACCTGAGACGTGCCGAGAATTCTCTCTCGAAGCACCCGACCCGGGACCCCCGAGGCCGTGAGCATTGAACCGAAGAAAACCCGAAAGTCACCGAAAGGTAGCATCACGGATCCGAAGGAGACAAGGGGGGCACGTCGTTCGCCTGGAAGGCGACGAGATCGTGAGCTACGTCAGAGTCGAGAAGTGTCTACAACTCCTGGTGCCGGACGTCTAGCCGAAGACCAGCCAAGCCGCTAGCGCGGCCGCGCCGAAGCCGATGCCGATCCAGGGAATCCAGGGCCGCATCCTCACCTGAAACGGCTCTCCCTCGGGGAGTACGAATAGAGGCGTCTCCAGCTCGCCTACCTCCTCGAAGTACTTCACTTCGGCCGGAGGCGGGGGACTCTCCGGCTCGGCGGCCATTGGCTCGATCCATGGAGCCGACGCGACATCGGTGGCTTCAACCTCCGCTCGCCCCTCCTCCGCCACCCTGGCTTCCGCTTCCGCCGCCCTGGCTTCCGCCTCAGCCCTCCTGGCTTCCGCCTCCGCCGCCCTGGCTTCCGCCTCAGCCCTCCTCCGCGCTTCCGCCTCCGTCCTCGCCTTCTCCTCCGCCTCCGCCCTCGCCACCTCCGCCGCTTCCCGTGCAGCCTCAGCCGCCGCACGCGCTTCCTCTTCCGTCTTCGCCTTCTCCTCCGCCTCCACCCTCGCCACCTCCGCTCCCCTGGCTTCAGCCTCAGCCTCCGCGCGGGATTCCTCCTCGGCCCTCGCCTTCTCTTCCGCCTCCGCCCTCGCCACCTCCGCCGCTTCCCGTGCAGCCTCAGCCACCGCACGCGCTTCCTCTTCCGTCCTCGCCTTCTCCTCCGCCTCCGCCCTCGCTACCTCCGCCGCTTCCCGTGCAGCCTCAGCCGCCGCGCGCGCTTTCTCTTCCGTCCTCGCCTTCTCCTCCG
>JBDHIM010000186.1:0-5118 GCA_039587445.1 Gemmatimonadota bacterium | reverse complement strand
TCTGAGCCCACAGGAAACCGGCGATCTCATAGCCTTCCTGTTTACGGTCGAATACTTCGACCCTCCCGGGAATCCCGACGCCGGCGAAGCCGTGTTCAACGAGAAGCGGTGCGTCTTGTGCCACCAGGTAGGTGGAGTCGGCGGGGTGGTCGGTCCCGATCTCAATCGTCTCGGTCAGACGCCGTCGCCGATCCAGATCGCGACCGCGATGTGGAACCACGGCCCGGCGATGGCTGAGAGCTTACGAGAGCGAGGGATTGTTCGCCCCACCTTCACGGGAGCCGAGCTGATCGACCTGATCGGATACCTCGAGTCAGCGTCCGCCGGCCCCACGGATGAGTCTCTTTATGTCCTGCCGGGCCGGGCCGCTGAAGGGCGCAGGCTGTTTGTGGAAAACGGGTGCTCCCGTTGCCACGGTTCCCCGGGAGAAAGCGCACAAGAAGGGCCTGATCTTGCCGAACGTGCTGCTCATCGGAGTCTGACCGAGTTCGCCGCGGCGATGTGGAACAAACAGCCGAGGATGCTCCGCGCGATGAGAGCGCGTGGAATCCCCGAGATCCAGCTCCAGCCCGCCGAGATGGCCGATCTGGTCGCCTACCTTTACTCGCTGCGCTACTTCGCTGACTCGGGCGATCGGCAAAGGGGAAGGCAGCTCGTCCGCCAGAAAGGGTGCCTGGAGTGTCATTCGTTGAACGGTCAAGGAGGGTCAGCCGCAGGGGACCTGTCTCGGCCCGAGGGCCTGAACTCACCCGCCAGTGTGATCTCGGCGCTGTGGAATCACACGGTGATCGCGGAAGCGTCCACCGAGGAGAGCTTTTGGCCAATGTTCAGACCGAGCGAAATGGCGGACCTCACGGCTTTCCTGCAAACGCAAGAACCACCTCGCTGATCATCGGCCACGGCGCTGCACCTAGGCCCCGAATTTCACGAACCTCCCGGCGGCGGCCGTGGCGAGGGGCATAAGCTCTCGCCCGCGCCTGACGCCATCGCCCGCTTTGGCGCACGGTCTCTCTCCGAAGGCCTCGGCTCCGCGACTCCGCGAGACGTTGGACCAAAGCAGATAGGGCACGGAATGCCAGCTGTGCGATCGGAGTAGCGAGGGCGTGGAATGGTCGCCGGTGACGAGCACCACATCCGGCCGGACACCCATCAGCGCCGGAACGATCCGGTCCGCCTCCTCGATCACGGCCACCTTGCGGTCGAAGTCCCCATCCTCGCCGGCCTTGTCGGGCGGCTTGAAGTGGAGGAAGAAGAAGTCGTGCGCCAAGACCGCGTCCTCCAGCGCTGTCACGAGGGCCGAGGGATCCTCGTCGACGGCGATCGCCTCCATACCGACCAGCTTGGCCACGCCACGATACATCGGGTAGGCGGCAGCCGCGAAGGCCCGCATGCCAAAGGCATCCTGAAAACTCGGCCAGTCGGGAAGGACCGAAAAACCGCGAAGTAGGACCATGTTCGCGGCCGGCTCTCCGGCCAGCACCTCGCGCGCCGCCCTCAGCCACTCGCTCACCAGTGCCGCGGTGGCCTGCGCGGCCGTCGAGCCCGCGGTCACGTGGAGAGGCGGAACGCCGGTCCTGCCGGGGTCGGTGTCGGCCAGATCGGGGCTCATGGGCACGGGAGGTCGCAGGACGAGAAGGAAGCGATGCTCCTTCACCGCCCGCACGGAGATCTGGGTCTCGCCGTTGGGGATCGTCTCGAGCGCCTCGACCAGCCGCTCCGCCTCAGCGGTCGGGATCCGGCCGGCCCGGCGGTCCGCAACGTTCCCCGCGCCGTCGACCGTGCAGAAGTTCCCGCGTACGGCTATGTCGCCGGGCTCGAGCGGGAAATCGATCCCGAGGGCTTCCAGCACGCCGCGCCCGATCCTGTACCGGAGCGGATCGTAGCCGAACAGCGCCAGGTGACCGGGCCCACTGCCGGGAGTGATGCCGGGACCGACGGGATCGTGGAGTCCCACCTCCGCGGTCCAGGCCAGATCGTCCAGGTTGGGCGTGCGCGCCGCCTCCAGCTCCGTTGGCCCGCCCGGCTGGAGGGGCAGCCCCCCGAGCCCATCGAGCACGAGCAGCAGGACCTTCGTCTCGGACGGCAGGACGAGGCCGCCGTAGTCCTCCAGTCTCGGACCCTGGGTGCCGCTCACTCCCGCTCTCCCCGACTGCCGAGCACGGCCACGAGCGGCACCTCCTCCCCCTCCCTCAGAACGACGACCTCCACCGTGTCGCCGGGGGCGTGGGATCGGAGGGCGTCCGTGAAGACATACAGATCATCGATCTCCGCGCCGTCGAATCGGATGAGGACATCACCCTTCTGCATGCCGGCCTGCTCGGCCGGAGAGCCGGCTCGCACCCCGCTCAACCGAACCCCGAAGTCCACGGGCGCGAAGTCGGGCACCGTGCCCAGGTATGCCCCGTAGCCGCCCTCGCGTGCCGGAGGCGGGGCCTCGGTCCGCTGCAGGGTCAGTCGGGTCGGCCGCTCGGCGACCCGCTCGGCGATCCCCGCTACCAGCGCAGAGACGCTGAACAGGCCCTCCACATCGATGAGCTCCCAGTCATCCGTCGGCTTGTGGTACTCGGAGTGGACGTTGGTGAAGAAGTGGAGGACCGGGATGTCCGAGGAGTAGAAGGAGGTGTGGTCGCTGGGCCCGTAGCCGGATCCGTTGAACGCCACCTCCAACCCCAGCTCGGCGGCCGTCCCGCTGACCAGCTCCTCCCATTCCGCGGCCGTGTCGATCCCGTAGACGATCAGCGGACCCGTTCCAAGCCGACCGACCATGTCCAGATTCAGCATGGCAACGGCCCGCTCGAGCGGTATCGTCGGAGAGCGCGTGTAGTGCGCAGATCCGAGCAGCCCGAACTCTTCCCCCGTGAAGGCGATGAAGAGAATCGATCGGGCCGGCGGCTGCCGGTGCACCAGACGGTCGGCCGTCTCCAGCAGGGCGGCCACGCCAGAGGCGTTGTCATCCGCTCCGTTGTGAATCTCGTTCGCGTCGGGTTCGAGCGAGCCGAACGGGCCTCGGCCGAGATGGTCGTAGTGCGCTCCGACGATGACGATCTCCGTCCTGCGGTCCGGATCATCGCCCCGAAGAAGCGCCACGACGTTTCGGCCGGTTCCGGAGGGCGCGTGCGGATTGATCGAGCTGGCGAGAGGCAGCGACTGGAAGAAGGTGCCATCCTCACCGGCCGGCTCGAGGCCGAGAAGCTCGAGCTGCCTCGCGATGAAGTCGCCGGCGCAACGCGCACCCGGCGAGCCCGCGAGGCGACCCTCCAGGTCGTCGGCCGCCAGATACTCGCCTACGACCGTCGGATCGACCGCGGTGGCTGCGGGCGGTGTCGGACAGACCAACGTCTCGCCGGATTCGGCCTCCGACGGGTCCTGTGGGTCGGTCTGTTGGGCCAGCGCCCGGCCTGGGGAGCCGGCGGCGGCCACTAGCGCGGCGGCGAGCAGCACCGCGGCGGTCGGGCCTCGTCTCGATAGTATCGACATCGCAGCCATCAGTCGGTTCGGGTCGTTCGTCACGGCCCCTCCTCCTCCGTTTCCGTGGCCGGATCCTCTACCCACTCGGCCACGAACACGTTCGTGTCTCCTTGCTGCCGATTGTGGCGGTTCGAGGCGAACACCAGACGGCTTCCGTCCGAAGTGAACATCGGAAAACCGTCGAACTCCGGGTGCGTCGTGACCCGCTCCAGACCGGTGCCATCCACGTTGATCAGGTAAAGATCGAAGTTCCGTCCATCCGGAGCGTGCAGATTTGAGCTGAAGATGATCCGCTCGCCGTCCGGGTGGAAGAAGGGTCCGAAGTTGACGAAGATCTCCAGCGTTGCGGGCCGAACCAGGCCCTCGGCCAGGAGCGAGCGGTAGTCCTCGAGCTCTTCGGGATCCGTCGGATGGTAGGCTCGATAGACGATCTTCGTGCCATCGGCCGAGAAGAATGGACCGCCGTCGTATCCCGCCTCGTGGGTCAGCCGCCGGAGATCGGTGCCATCCGGGTCCATGGTGTAGATCTCCAGGTCTCCGTCCCTGGTGGATGTGAAGACGATCTTCTCGCCGTCCGAGGAGATCGTCGCCTCGGCGTCGTAACCGGGCGTCTCCGTGAGCCTCTCCAGCCTCGAGCCGTCAGGGTTCGCCGTGTAGACGTCGTAGTCGTACAGCGCCCACACGTAGCCGCGGCTGTAGTCCGGTGGCGGCGGACAGGCCCGGTTCTCCGCGTGCGTGGAGCTGTAGAGGATCCGGTCCCCCCCCGGGAAGAAGTAGGCGCAGGTCGTCCGCCCCTCGCCGGTCGAGACCAGCTGGAGGTTCCGACCGCGGTCGTCCATCGTGAAAATCTGGTCGCATTCGGTCAACCCTGGCCGGGTAGCCTGAAAGATCAGCTCATCCGCGGCGGGGTTCCAGTACGCTTCCGCGTTCTCGCCGGCGAAGGTGAGCATCTGCAGATTGGCCAGCCGCGTTTCATCGGTCTCCGCCTCGACCCGCTCCGACCCCGTGTCAGGCGCCGCGGGGGCAGCATCCTCGGAAGGATTCTCCGAGGGGCCCGCCTGGTCGCCGGAGTCTTCAGGCGTGCACGCCGCCGATAGCGTTACGGTGAGCAGCAAGGGCAGCGACCAACGTTGGTTGGTGGAGCTCATGGGCGATCGTTCCTGTCGAGGTATCGGTTCGGGTCTTCAGTGGACCGTCGGGCAGGTTCAGCTGGAGCCGCGGTCAGCCGCGGTGTGAAGTAATAGATGTCGGCCTTCGCCAAGCTCTGTCAACTACCGCAGGCGCACTTTCCAGCACCGGGAACCACCATTATTGTAGTCTCTTACATTGCGGATCCGCCGACGCGCAGTGACCGCCAGGGTTCCGCCAGAGTCTCCACTATGTGGCGCCCACTCATGCTGGGAGGGGAGAGATATGCGTCGACTCTGCTTAACGGTACTGACGTCCGCGGTTATCTTGCTGGTTGCGGCACGGCCATCCGTGGCCCAGGCCACAGACCCTCCGGAAGAAATCACGCTTGAAGCCTGCGGCGACACCAGGGCGCCCGTCAGCTTCCCGCACAAGACACATTACGAGGCCAACGAGTGCACGACCTGCCACCACAGCCAGGAGGAGCTCACGCTCGAGGCTGCGCAAGGCGGCATGGAGGTC
>JBDHIM010000185.1:0-5311 GCA_039587445.1 Gemmatimonadota bacterium | reverse complement strand
CTGGAACGCGCTGCTGAAGATCCTGGAGGAGCCTCCGCCGCGCGTGATCTTCGTGTTCGCCACGACCGAGCCGCACAAGATCAGGAATACCGCCGCGCCGGTCCTCTCCCGCTGCCAGAGGTTCGACTTCCGTCGGGTACCGGTCTCGGAGATCGTCGAGAGGCTCCGCGAGGTGATGGGTCGCGAAGGAGTCGCTGCCGAGGATGCCGCGCTCATCTCCATCGCGCGCCGGGCGGAAGGAGGAGTGCGGGATGCGCTCTCCCTTCTCGACCAGGTGCTCTCTCTCGGTGAGAGGGTGGAGGTCGATGAAGTTCGCCGCATGCTTGGACTCGTGGACGAGGAGCGATATCTCGAGTTCCTGAGTACCGTGTCGAATCGTGACCGTGCTGCCGTCTTCCCCTTCGTCCGCGCGCTGCTGGACGACGGATACGACGCGTCGGAGTTCGTTCGCGGCCTGGCCGAGACTCTGAGGACACTCCTCATTCTGCGTGCCGCTCCGGAGAGCGCTTCGCTGGAGATTCTTCCCGAGAGCCGGGAGCGATTCGCCGAGATGGCTGCCCGTTTCGAGGAAGTCGACCTCCTGCGGCTCCTGATCGCGGTCACCGATTTTGAAGCGCGCGGTGGGCTGGGTCGGAGCGGTCACGAGCGGGTGCAGCTCGAGGTGTTGCTGCTTCGGCTCGTCGCCATGGACTCGACAGTCGAGCTCCAGGCCTTGCTCGAGGCGGCTGGCGGCGGCCAGCCCCCTAGGCCGGACACGAAGGGAAGCTCCGGCGAGCGCCCCGAGCCCGAGGTTGGGCTACGTCCCGAGACCCGACCGGTGTCGAGAAGCCGGTCCGCTCCAGCGTCGCCCGCGCCGCGGAAGGCCCGACCACGTCCCGAGCCCCCGCCAGCCACAGAAGCGACCGGTGCCAGGACGAGTCCCGGAGGAATGGCCACCCCATTGCGCGACATATGGAAGGAAGTTCTCGAGGGTACGACCGAGCTGGGAGGTCAGGCCCTGGCGCTGCGCGGGACACGGCCCGTTGAAGTTGATGGTCAGGTCCTCGTGCTCGAGGTCCCGCCCGGCCTGCGCACGGATCTCGAGGCGTTTCTCTCGGACGTGGCACGCTCCGGAGCCTTTCGGGGCACGCTGGCGACCCGCCTCGGGCAGGACGTCGACGCGTTCTCGATTCGGCTTGAGGAGAGCCGAAGGACGGAGAGGTTCACCGCTCGGAATACCCGCCAGCAGCGCGTGGATGAGATGGTGGCCCTGGATCCCGCGCTGCGCGATGCGGTAGAAAAGCTTGATCTCACCTTGAAGGAGTGAGCCGGTGGATAGTATGGGAAACCTGCAACAGCTGTTTCAACGGGGGGATGGTGGAGGTCAGCGCGGATGGCCGTGGGAACGTGCGCCGACTGAAGCTCGATCCGGCCGTGGTGGATCCCGAGGATGTCGAGATGCTGGAGGACCTGATCCTGGCAGCGGTCTCCGAAGTCCAGCGGCGGGCCAGAGAGACGATGGAGAAAGAGATGAAGGAGGCCGCCGGAGGCCTTCCCATCTCGAACGTCGCGGACCTGTTCGGCGGCTGATGGCCCGATGCCCGCCATCGAGGAGCTGATCACCGAGTTCGGCCGCCTGCCCGGCATCGGCCGCAAGACCGCGCAACGCTTGACGTATCATTTGCTGAAGAGCTCGCAGACGGAGACACGCCGGCTGGCCGGGGCTCTCGTCCGCGTGGCCGACGAGGTGAGAACCTGCAGCCGGTGCGCCAATCTCAGTGACCGGGATCCGTGTGAGTACTGCGGCGACCCGAGACGGGCCACCGACCAGGTGTGTGTCGTGGAGGAAGCCTCCGACATCGCGGCGATCGAGAACTCCGGGAACTACCGCGGTCTCTACCACGTGTTGGGTGGGAGGCTCTCTCCGCTGGACGGGATCGGGCCCGAGCAGCTGAACATCTCCGAGTTACTCGCGCGTCTGCGCGACGGGGTGCGGGAGGTGATCGTGGCCACGAATCCGAGCGTCGAGGGCGAGGCGACGGCGACATACCTGCACCGGATCGTGTCGCCGCTGGAAGACGTCAAAGTCACGCGGCTTGCCCGGGGCTTGCCGGTGGGTGGAGACTTGGAATATGCGGACGGGGTGACGATAGCCGAAGCGTTCGCAGGACGGAGGGAGATGTGACGTGCTGGTCGTAAGGACGGAACGGGTGCCATCGCGCGCGCTGAAGGTGACGGGGTTCGTATTGCTCGGAGCGGCGACGGCCGCCCTTATCGGCGTGGTGCTGGCGCGAGACCAGATGGTCAGACACAGGCAGGGCCTGTTCAGTCCTCATCCGCTGCGGCGGCTGGCGGCGTTGGGGTACCTGCGATCGTATCCGAATGTCGACAACGTCCTCTTGCTTCGGGACTATCTCGCGTGGGAGCAACGGCCCATGCTTCGGAAGAGGGCCTCGGCGGTCCTGGAAGGCATGGAGCGGGAGCTGACCGAACCTCGGCTGGCGGAAGGGACCTAGCAAATCGACGTGACGGCCGACTGGCCGGTTGGCATCTGATGTCAGTAAATCTTCCGAACACGATCACGTCCATCCGCGTCGCGCTCGCGCCGGTGGTGGCGATCCTCCTGCTGGAACCGACGTTTCATCCCCGACTACTGGCCTTCCTCGTCTTCTTGCTCGCGGCTATCTCGGACCTGTGGGACGGGCAGCTGGCCCGTCGTCGCGGGCAGATCACGAACTTCGGCAAGATCGTGGATCCGGTCGCCGACAAGCTCCTCGTCCTCGCGACGCTTTTGCCGCTGTACTGGATCGGCCTCGCAAACCCCGATCTGCTTCCGATCCCCTTGTACGGCGGACTGCCGCTCTGGGGGATAATTGTCCTGCTCGGGCGCGAGGTCGTGATCACGACCTTGAGGTTCGCCGCCGCCAAGCGCGGCACCGTGGTCCCGGCCAGTTCCGTTGGAAAGCGGAAGGCGCTGGCTCAGAACGTCTTCGTCGGCTCGGCCATTCTTCTTGTCGCGTTGCGTACCGGCGCGCGGGCCGGTGGCTGGTCCGGCCCGTTCTGGGAGGGCTTCCAGCACGTTCATCAGTGGTTCACCACGGTGAGCCTGACGGTAGCGCTCGCTCTCACGCTCTTCTCTCTCGTCACCTACCTCGCTGCGTTCGGCCGGATCTTCGCCGGTCGGGAGGCGTGACCGGACCGCGCGGGAGACGGTCACGGGCGCGGCGTCCGCATCGGTGATATCCCCTCCACGGATCATCCGCTTGGCCGACGTCACGGCGGCCGAGGTGCACGAGGCTCTGGATGAGGTCGAACCGGTCGAGGGATCGGTGGACCTGCGACCGCGCGGATACCTCCTCGACCTCAGCATCCGCGCTCCCGACGAGGTCGAGGCCCGAATCGTTCGGAAGATGCGGCGGAGGTTCGGGGAACGGGTGTATGAGGTAGGGCCACGTTCTCTCGCGGCGGTCGTGGTCGGCCTGCTCGGCGAGCGTGGTTACACCGTGTCGACCGCCGAGAGCTGCACCGGCGGTTGGGTGGCTGCCGCGCTGACGTCGGTTCCCGGGGCTTCCAAGGTCTTCTGGGGCGGTGTCGTTGCGTACGACGACGCGGCGAAGACCAAGGAGCTCGAGGTGCAGACGAGCACCCTCGAGCGCTGCGGAGCGGTTTCGGAGGAGGTGGTGCAGGAGATGGCTCGCGGCATCCGCCACAGATCGGGGACGACCGTCTCGGTAGCTGTCACCGGGATCGCCGGCCCGAGTGGCGGAACGGTGGAGAAGCCGGTGGGCACAGTTTGGATCGCGTCGGCCGGGAGGCGAGATCGTGCGCGCGCGTTTCGCTTTCCGGGAGACCGTCGGGAGGTCCGGCGGCGTTCCGTGAGAGCGGCGCTGGACATGATCCGTCTGGCTGGCCTGGCCGAGAGGACATGACATTCTTGAACCAGACCTGCCTATTGCCCCATAATCTGCCGCGCCGGGAGGCTCCACGAGCTGCGGGCCCGACCGGTGGGCGATCGGGGACGGCTTACGACCTGGAACGCAAACAGCGATGGTGCGAGCAACGATGAAGGATAAAGAGACCACGGAGAGCGCGGACGAAGTAATCGCTCAGGACGCCGGTACGATCGAGCAGAACGCCGGCGTGCTGGAGCACGAGGAGGTGATGGTCGCCGAGGAGCCGGTCGCCGAAGAGCCTCCCACCGAGGACGGGTTGCTTCAAGACCTGGAGGAGCTCCAGGACCGCCACCTACGACTCGCCGCCGAGTTCGAGAACTACAGGAAGCGCACGCGACGGGAGCTGGCCGAAATGAGGAGGCGGTCCCAGGCGGATCTGGTGGCCGGTCTCCTCGACGTCCTCGACGATCTCACCCGCGTGGCTCATGCGGCTCCTCCGGCTCCTGACGCGACCGTGCAGTCGCTGATGGATGGGGTCGGCCTCGTAGAGGCGAAGATGCGCAAGGCGCTCGGCGACGCCGGGCTGAGGCGCATCGAAGCGGCCGGCAAGCCGTTCGATCCGAATCTTCATGAGGCTCTGGCTACACGCCCCACGACCGATCCTCGTGAGGACGACATCGTCTGCAACGTGATCGGCGACGGGTACACGTTCGACGAGATCCTCGTTCGACCGGCCCGCGTTCAGGTCGCGAAGTACGGGCCGCCGAGCTCGCCTCCCGAGGAAGAAGCGGTCGAGGGCGACGACGCCTGATGGCGACGAGGACCAAGGACTACTACGAGATTCTCGGCGTCGGCGACAAAGCCGGAGCCGACGAGCTCAAGAAGGCCTACCGCAAGCTGGCCAAGCAGTATCATCCGGATACCCACCCGGATGACCCCATGGCGGCCGAGCGGTTCAAGGAGATCTCCGAGGCCTACCGTGTCCTGTCGGACGACGATCAGCGCAAGAAGTACGATCAGATGCGGCGCTTCGGCGGCCTCGGCTTCGGGGGAGGCGGCGCGCCCCGCGGCGGACCCCAACCGGGGGGATTCCGCTTCGAGGACCTGGGTGACAGTGGGGGGCTGGGCGACCTGTTCAGCTCGATCTTCGACTTCGGCAAGCGCGCGGCGAAAAGGCCAAAGCCCCAGAGCCGTGGCCAGAACGTCGAGTACCTCGTCGAGGTCGCGTTCAGGACGGCCGCGCGGGGCGGTAAGGTCAACGTCACCGTACCGATCGTAGAGGCGTGCGCGGCGTGCGACGGGAGCGGAGCCGCCCCGGGCGGACGGCTTCGCGACTGCGTCGAGTGCCAGGGTACGGGCCGAGTGACCTTCGGACAGGGCACCTTCTCGGTCCAGAGGCCCTGTCCCAACTGCTTGGCTCGCGGCACGATACCGGATCC
>JBDHIM010000031.1:0-19017 GCA_039587445.1 Gemmatimonadota bacterium | reverse complement strand
GATCCTGCTGTATGAGGCCCTCGGAGTGCCGCTCCCGACCTTCGCTCACGTGCCGATGATCCTCGGACCGGACGGCAAGAGGCTCTCCAAGCGGCATGGGGCGACTTCGGTGGAAGCGTACCGCGATCACGGCCTCCTGCCTGAGGCGCTCTTCAACTTCCTGGCCCTGCTCGGGTGGTCCGCGGGGGACGACCGAGAGATCATGGACGCCCAAGAGCTCGTTCAGGTGTTCAGCGTAGATCGGATCCTCAAGAAGAGCGCGGTCTTCGATCCGGAGAAGCTGACCTGGCTCAACCGGCAGCACATCGAGCGGATGGCGATCGGCCGGCTCATGGATCTGGCCAGAGGGCCGCTCGAGAAAGCCGGCGTCCCGGCGGCTTGGGTCCTGGAGGTTCTCGATCTCGTGCGTGAAAGGGGGAACACGGTGGAGGCCGTGGCGCTGCAGGCGGCCCCCTTCTTGATGGACGAGGTCTCCTACGAGCCCGACGCCGTCGCCCGGTTCTGGAAGCGGCCTGCCGAGGCCGCCGAGATCCTGCGAGCGGTGGGCGACCGGCTCTCCACTCTAGACGATTTCGTGCCAGAGGCGCTCGAGCCGGTGATTCGACAACTCGCTTCTGAGAAAGAAGTTGGAGCCGGCAAGATCATCCACCCTCTCAGGGTCGCCGTGATGGGGACGGGGGTGAGCCCGGAGATCTTCGCCGTGCTCTCGCTCATGGGCAGAGAGCGGACGCTGGAGCGCATCCAGCAGGCGCTCGGCTACCTGGACGCCATGGCGGCGACGAAGCTCGCAGAGAGGGACGAGCCGCCGCCGGCCGACGAAGAGGGCCAGTGAGCGACCAGGTCGTCGACGAGCTGTGGATGCGCCGTGCGCTGGATCTGGCCGAAGAGGCGGGCCGGGCGGACGAGGTGCCGGTGGGGGCGGTCCTGGTCTCGCCGGACGGCCGCCCGTTCGAGGCGCACAACGGCACTCGCGAGCTGAGCGATCCGACGGCGCACGCGGAGATGCTGGTGCTGCGGAAAGCCTCCGACGAGGCGGGGGATTGGCGTCTTCTCGGATACGAGCTCTACGTGACCCTCGAGCCGTGCGCCATGTGCGCCGGGGCGATCGTGCTCGCCCGCCTTGATCGCCTGGTGTTCGGGGCGTCGGATCCGAAGGCCGGGATGTGCGGGTCGCTGGGCAACATTGTGCAGGATCCCCGGCTCAACCACCGGGTCGCGCTGACCGGTGGCATGCTGGCCGACGAGGCCGGAGAGATCCTCAGGCGTTTCTTCCAAGAACGACGCTAGGCGCCCTCGCCGTTAGGCTGCCCGGCGAATCGCACGATCGCGTACAGCGCGGCGATCGCGAGGACGTAAGAGACAAGGAGCGGCAGCCCGAACGCGGTGCCGAGGTCACCCAGCAGCAGCGCGACCAGCGCCGCGACCAGGGCGTACGGGAGCTGGGTGCGCACGTGGTCCACGTGGTCGCATGCCGAGGCGAGCGAGCTCATAACCGTCGTGTCGGAGATGGGGGAGCAGTGGTCGCCGAAGATGGACCCGGCGAGCACGGAGCTGATGGCGCCGAGCGTGAGCGTGTAATGCCCGCCTCCCTCGAAGCCGACCCCTCCGCCGAGCGCCACCGAGAGCGGGACGACGAGGGGGAAGAGGATCGCCATCGTGGCCCACGAGGTTCCGGTCGCGAAGGCAATCAACGCCGCCGCCACGAAGACCAGGGCGGGCAGCAGCGCCGGCATCAGGGTGTCGCTCAGGATCTGCGTCAGATAGGTCGCCGTCCCCAGCGCGGCGGTGACCTCTCCCAGGGACCACGCCAGGGTGAGGATGACGGCGGCGAGGACCAGGGCCCGCACCCCGCCGAGCCAGGCATTGATCGCCTCCTCGAGGGAAAGGATACGCTGCCCCACCGAGAGGCCGATCGCGACGAGGCATCCGGCGAGCGAGCCCCAGAGGAGGGCTCTGAACGGATCGGCCGCCCCGAACACGTCCCACAGGGAGACGGACCCGGCCGATGCCCGGCCGTCGAAGTAGAGGCCGAGAACAACGACGAGGACCACGGTCAGAACCGGAACGGCCGCGTTGTACCAGCGTCCGGGCACCCCTTCCTTGGCCTCCATCGTCCGATCGGTCGTGTCCACCAGGAGCTGCGCGCCGTCCCGGTACAGCCCGTCTCCCCGCCGCGCCCTGCGCTCCGCCGAGAGCATCGGACCGAAGTCCCGCTGAGTTACCACGAGCAAGCCGACCATGACGATCGCCAGGATCGGATAAAACAGGTATGGAATGGAGTGAAGGAAGACGGTGAAGGGGCTGGCGCTCGTGAGATCCGCGGCCACCTGCGGCGCCACGCCAGGCTGTTCCGCGGCGATCGCCAGGGCGTCTCCGATCAGGGAGATCTCGTAGCCGACCCAGGTGGAGACGAAGACGATCGCTGCGACCGGTGCGGCCGTGGAGTCGACGATGTAGGCCAGTTTCTCCCGCGAGACCCGCACACGATCCGTGATCGGCCGGAAGGTGTTCCCGACGAGCAGGGTGTTGGCGTAGTCGTCGAAGAAGATCGCCAGGCCGGCCATCCAGGTGGCGAGCTGAGCCCGCCTCGGGTTGGTGGAGAGCGGACGCAGCGTGTCGACGATGCCTCGGGTTCCGCCGCTCCGGGACATGAGCCCGACCATGCCGCCCAACAGCAGAGAGAAGACGAGGATCGAGACGTGATCCGCGTCCGCCAGGGCAGGCACGATAAAGCGGTCGATGGTGCGCCAGACGGCCGCCAGCGGGTTCAGCCCCGCGAAGAGGAACGCCCCCAGCCAGACGCCGAAGAAGAGGGACGCGACCACCTCCTTGAGCGCGATGGCGAGAACGATGGCGATGAGCGGAGGCAGGAGGCTGACCCAGCCGGGAAGCCATTTGAGCTCGATCGACTGGCCGCTCCGGGTCACGATGGGGGCGCCGGGCGTCCCGTACTCCAAACGGAGAGGCAGGTCGTCCCGCCCCTCGAGAATCAGCTCGTCCAGCCGCTCCTCGGCTCCCACCGCAAGCCGTCCGGAGGCCAGCTCGCGACCTCCGGAGGTCAGGAGCCGGTACTCGACCCGGGAGCCTCCTTCGGGAACGCGGAGCGTGAGACGGACCGGAACATCCGAGAGCGCGACGACGGGCGCGTCGACCTCGATCCGGGGTTCGGCCTGGGTAACGGCTCCGCCCGTGCTCCAGAGGAGGGTTATGAGGACGAGCCCGGCCCAATTCATCGCGCCAAGGTAGAAGGGGCCGGGAAGGCCGACAAGGAGCGTGTTTTCGCGACTTTAGGCGCCTTGGCGAGGGTCGCGCCATGCCCGGAGGGCAAGTATACTTGGCCGGGCGGTCTACTTTCCCGCCACGGCGTCACCAACATAGAGGCGTCGCTCTCCGCGACGAGTCGGGCATGCCGGTGGCCTCAGAGGCCGAGGTGCTCCTGGATGAGGAGCAAACAGATGCCACGCTGAAGGACCTCGCGCGCCAGCTCCTGGAGCGCGAGCCGGATCCGGCCGAGCTATTGCTCGTCGGGATTCGCCGCCGCGGCGTCGAGTTGGCCGAACGGCTCGCCACGGAAGTCGAAGCGCAGGGTGGCGTTGCAATCCCCACCGGTTCACTGGACATCACGCTTTACCGGGACGACTTCGGCCAGATCGGTCCGAAGCCGGTGATCGGCTCTACGGAGCTGCCGGTCGAGATCACGGGCCTGCACGTGGTGATCGTGGATGACGTCCTCCACACCGGGCGCACCACGCGGGCCGCGCTGAACGAGCTCTCCGACTTCGGACGCCCGAGGAAGATCGAGCTCTGCACGCTCGTGGATCGAGGCGGGCGTGAGCTCCCGATCCAGCCGGACTATCTGGGCTGCCGCTTCGAGGTGGCCCCCGGCGAGGAGATCGCCGTCAGCGTGCCCAGCATCGATGGCGAACTGGGCGTTCGACGCGTCCCGGTCGAAAGGAAGAAATGACGGCCAATACCACGAACGGCGGCGCCGACGGACTCGGCCTCGGGAAGGACCTGACGGGACTCCAGCAGCTCACCTGCGAACAGATCGAAGGGATTCTCGACACCGCCGAGCCGTTCAAGGAGATCAGCGAGCGGCGCATCAAGAAGGTCCCTGTCCTCCGCGGGAAGACCATCGTCAACCTCTTCCTCGAGCCCTCCACCCGGACCCGAATCTCCTTCGAGTTCGCGGAGAAGCGCCTGAGTGCGGATACCGTCAACATCGCCTCGTCCGGCTCCTCCGTGGAGAAGGGGGAGAGTCTGGTCGACACGGCTCGCAACCTGGAGGCGATGCGGATCGACATGGTCGTGATCCGGCATGGTTCCTCCGGTGCGGCGCAATTCCTGGCCGACCGGATCCCGTCGAACGTCATCAACGCGGGAGATGGCCAGCACGAGCACCCGACGCAGGCACTCCTGGATCTGCTGACGATCCGGGACCGGCTTGGCTCGATAGCCGGCCGCCGCGTGTGCATCGTGGGCGACGTGCGCCATTCGCGCGTGGCCCGCTCCGATATCTGGGGACTCCTGCGCTGCGGCGCCGAGGTTGCCGTGTGCGGGCCGAAGACGCTTATCCCGATGGGAATCGAGGAGCTGGGCGTGACGGTGCTCTCGCGCGTGGAGGAGGCGATCGAGTGGGCCGAGGTACTCTACGTGCTTCGGCTTCAGCTGGAGCGGATGGACGCCGGCTTCGTGCCTTCGCTCCGCGAGTACAACCGCTTCTTCGGCGTCTCCCGGGCCCGACTCGAGCAAGCACCCGGAGATATCGCGGTCCTCCACCCGGGACCGATGAACCGCGGCGTGGAGATCGATTCCGACGTTGCTGACGGCCCCTGGTCACTGATCCTCCCTCAGGTAACCAACGGGGTGGCCGTCCGCATGGCCGTCCTCTACCTGCTCGCCGGAGGTAGCCCAGAGCGCGCCGAGTCGGCGAAGGAGGCGAGAGAATGAGCCGGCCGGTGCTGATCACGGGCGGAAGGCTGCTGGATCCGTCGCAGGAGCTGGATGGGCCGGGAGCTCTTCTGATAGAGGACGGTCGCGTCGAAGCCTGCGGTCCAGGCATCGTCGGTCCTGATGATGCCGAGGTCGTGGACGTGGACGGCCTCGTCGTGGCTCCGGGCTTCATCGACGTTCACGTACACTTCCGCGAGCCCGGCGACGAGCACAAGGAGACGATCGAGAGCGGTGCGAAATCGGCCGCCGCCGGCGGGTTCACCACCGTCTGGACTATGCCGAATACGGATCCGCCGATCGATGATCCGGCGGCGGTCGGCTTCGTGCGAGCCGCCGGCGAGCGCGCCAGGGGAGCCCGGGTCTACCCGGTGGGGGCGGCATCGCGGGGACTCCAGGGAGAGAAGATGACCGAGGTCGGCGAGCTGGTGGCGGCCGGCGCGGTCGCCGTATCGGACGACGGGAATCCGATCTGGAACGCCGGGCTCTTGCGCCGTCTTCTCGAGTACACCCAGACCTTCGGCATTCCGGTTCTCCAGCACGCTGAGGACACCGGGCTCTCGTGCGGCGGCGTGATGAACGAGGGGAAGGTGGCCACCGCGCTGGGGCTGAGGGGCGTGCCGAACGCCGCGGAGGCCGGCATGGTGGCCCGCGACTGCTACATCGCCGAGCTCACGGGCGGACACCTGCACGTTTGTCACGTGTCGACGCGGGAGGCGGTGGAGCAGGTTCGTCGCGCCAAAGGGCGCGGAGCTCACGTGACCGCGGAGGTCACGCCCCATCACCTGGCCCTCACCGAAGACGCCGTCCACGGCTACCGGACGGAAGCCAAAATGAACCCTCCGCTGCGGACCGAGGAGGATCGGGAGTCCCTTCTCAATGCTCTCGTGGACGGGACGATCGATGTGATTGCGACGGACCACGCTCCACACCATTACGAGGAGAAGGAGCGGGAGTTCGACGACGCGCCATTCGGCGTGGTAGGCCTCGAGACGGCGCTCGGCGTCGCGATGCTCGAGCTGGTCGAGTCGGGACGGCTGTCGCTCAGCGATGTCGTCGATCGGCTCTCGTGCGCCCCCGCGCGTATCATGGGCTTGGACGTAGGTACGTTGCGGCAGGGTGCCCGCGGCGACATTGTCGTCTTCGATCCCGCGGAGAGATGGACGGTGGATGCGTCGACGTTCGCGTCCGGAAGCCGGAACACCCCCTTCGTCCGGAAGGAGCTGGTGGGTCGGGTGAGGGCCACATGGGTCGGCGGGGAGCGTCGTTACGAGCTGCCGAAGGAGATGTCACCGGCCCGTGAAGGGACCCCGCCGTACGTGGGGCAGGGCAGTGTCTAACATCAGGACGACAAGCCGATGAGTGAGAAGCAGAAGTCGCAGCAGATCATACCGAAGGAGATCACGCAGCTCCTCGAGCATCGAGCCACCCTCGCGAAGTGGCTGGCCAAGCTGGAGGAGTTGAGCGGCACGGTACGTCCGGATGTCTACGATCGCGTGCGCGGAGACTACGAGGAGCGGCTCCGGAGTCAGGAAACGGAGCTCACGGCTCACCGATCAGAGATGGAGACGGCGTTGGATGAGCGTAAGACGCGAGTCGCTGTCCTCGAGTCGGACCGAGATGAGAGGGCGGCGGAGCTGGAGGAGGCGCAGCTGCGCTTCGCCGTCGGCGAGTTCGAGGAAGCCGAGTTCCAGAAGCACAAGTCGGCACACGAAGACAGGCTGACCGCTCTCGACGCCGATCTGAAGTCGGATCAGGACGCGCTGGCGGAGCTGGAAGACGTTGTGGGAGTGCTAAGCACACTCGGAGCTGGCGTCGGAAGCGCGGTCCGGACAGGCGCGGTCGAGCCGGTATCGTCGGGATCAGCTGAGAAAGCCGAGCCGACCTGGGGCACCGCCCGCGGCCGCGCTGAAGCTGAAGAAGGGATGGAGGGTGCGGTCGTCAGGACCAAGTCCGCGGCAGCGGCCGCGGCAGTGGCCGTCGCCGACGCTCGCGCCGCCGAAACCGCGGAAGGTGAGATCCTCGAGTCCGAAGAAGCTGTCGCCGAGCCGGAGCAGGCCGACTCCTCGCCCGAGTCCGACGAGGCCGCCGAGCTCGAAGAAACGGCTGAGCTCGCGACGGAGGAGACGCCGGCCGAAGCCGAGGCCGACGAGGCGGTGGATGATGTCTCCGAGGTGATCGGGGAAAGTGCCGCAGACGCGGCGAAGGCCGAAGGTGGAGACTACCTGGATGACCTGGAGTTCCTAGAGTCCCTTTCGATGGACGAGATCGATCGTTTGGACGCCGTGTCGGCAATGCTGCAGGACGAGTCCGCGGTGGAGGGAGACGAGAAGGGTTCGGAGAAGAGCCGTTAGGGCGGCCACCGTGGGGCCGCCCCTCGACGATCAGGCGGAGAGATGCTCGACGTGACGGGCCAGTTGCGCCTTCTTGCGAGCGGCTGTGTTGGGATGAAGCACACGCCGGGCGGCGGCCCTGTCGAGCATGGAGTACAAATCGGAGAGGGCGCCCTGCGCCTCTTCCGGGCTCTCCATCTCGAGCAGCGTGCGCATTCGGGTGCGGATCGCCGACTTGACCTGGCGGTTGTGCTGGCGCTTCTTGGAGGCCTGCCGCAGGCGCTTCCGGGCGCTCATTGAGTTCGGCACGTGGTCTATCCTCTTTGGCGTTACTTCGCGTTTGAACAACCGGCAAAACGGCCGCGAATTATATTGGCGGCGCGGGGCAAGATCAAGAAAAGCCGCGCGTGATGGCCTCTTACGACGCACTCCTACTGTTCGTTCCAGTTCTGCTGCTTTCCGTCGTGGCCCACGAGTATGCTCACGCCCGCGTCGCCGTCTCCCAGGGCGACCCGACGCCGCTCATGTTGGGCCGCCTCACTATGAACCCGCTGCCGCACATCGACCCCGTCGGTACAGTGCTCGTACCGCTTCTACTCTTCTTCAGCCAGGCCGGGTTCATCATCGGCTGGGCCAAACCGGTACCGGTGAACACGCGCAACTTCCGGGACTATCGGAGAGGGGATATCCTCGTCTCGATCGCCGGCGTGTCAGCGAACTTCGTACTCGCGCTGGTCTTTTTCCTGGCCGCGCTCGGCCTGTCGGCGGCCGGCGTGGAGGCGAGCGCGCCCGGCCTCGCCGGCGGCCTCCGACGGATGTCGGAGTTCGGGCTCTTCCTGAACCTGCTGCTTGGGATCTTCAACCTGATTCCGATCCCGCCACTCGACGGATCCCACCTTCTCTATCATCTGCTGCCACCGGCTCTGGGTGCGCGTTACCGCGAGGTTGGGCGATACGGCATGATCCTGCTCTTCCTGGTGATCCTCGTCCCCGGGCTGCTGGGGACACTGCTCTATCCCGTGCGCTTTCTGATGGAGATCGCGCGCGGCGTGATCGAAGGCGTGGCCTGAGGACATGCTCATGACTGGTTCCACGATCCAGGCGATCCCCCGGCCGCGCGATCTGGCCGGAGCCGAGCCCTTCGTCGTCGATCTCGAGCGTTTCAGCGGCCCTCTGGATCTTCTCCTGCACCTGATCCGGTCTCAGGACATCGATATATTCGACATCCCGATCTCCCGGATCACCGACCAATTCCAGGCCGCGCTGGATGAGGGGATGGAACAGCTGGACCTGGACAAGGCCGGCGAGTTCCTGGAGATGGCGGCCACGCTCGTGAGGATCAAGGCGCAGCTGCTGCTTCCTCGCTCGGGCGAGATCGAGTGGGACGAAGATCCGCGCGCAGAGCTGGTCAGGCGGCTGCTCGAGTACGAGCACTTCCGGGAAATCTCCCACGTCCTTTCGAGCGCCGAGGGAGACAGGTCACGCCATTTCGGGAAGGGCCACGTGGAGCCGCGGGTCGTGCGGGAGGACTTCGAGCGCGAGATCGACGTCGGGATCGTGGACTTCATGGAGGTCGCGCGCCGGGCGTTGGAGCGAGCGGCGTCCCGGATCCACCGGGCGCCGATGCGCGGGGTGAGCGTGGCCGAGAAGATCGCACTCGTCCGGCAGCTTCTTCGGAAGGGAAAGCGCCTGGCCTTCACGAAGTTGTTCGAGCCATGGGGCACCAGGCAGCATGCGGTCGCCGCGCTGCTGGCGAGCCTGGAGCTCGCTCGACGGCAGGTGATTCGGCTGGAGCAGGTCCGCGCGTTCGGCACGATCTTCTTGTTGCGCGGCAAGCGGGTGACCGAAATCGTCGAGGAGGAGAAATGAGGCCTGCCCAAATCGTCGAGTCCGCCCTGTTCGCGAGCCAGTCGCCGCTCACGCCGCGCGACATCGCGCGTGCCGACGAGTCGTTGACCGTCGAGGTAGTGAAGGACGCTCTGGGCGAGCTGCGCGATGAGTACGAGAGGAGCGACCGGTCTTTCCAGATCTACAACCTGGGCGACGGATACCAGATCCTCACCCGACCCGAATACGCGCCCTACCTGGAGCGATTCGACTCCGTCCCGCGCTCCTACGGTCTCTCCCCGGCCGCCCTGGAGACGCTAGCGATCATCGCCTACCGACAGCCGATCAGCCGAGTCGAGATCGAGGACATCCGCGGGGTGGGTTCGACCACGGTTCTCCGGACGCTTCAGGAGTGGGAGCTGATCGACATTGTGGGACGGGGCGAGGGCCTCGGTCGGCCCCTCCTGTACGGAACGACCCGTCGGTTGCTGGACCACTTCGGCTTGAGGGATCTGTCCGACCTGCCGCGGCTCGAGGACTTGCCCGTGACCCTGCAGGCCGAGCGCACGTTAGAGGTCCCGCCCGAGGCGCAGATCGCCGATGCCGAGGTCGAGGAAGAAGCCGAAGCCGATGTTGAGGCCGCGACGAAGGCCGAATCGCCAGCGCCGCCGGAGGCCGACACGTCGATGCCGGCCGAGGCCGTGATGCCCGAGGCCGAAACGCCCGAGGTCGAAGCCGAAGCGCCAACACCTGCCGAGGTGAGCCCATCGCCCGACGATGAGCGTGGCGAGACGGACGACGCGGCACAACCGGACACGCAAGAGCCCGCCACCGTTTGATCGAGGGAATCAGGCTGCAGAAGTACCTGGCCCGGGCGGGAGTCGCGTCGAGGAGGGCCTGCGAGGAGTTGATCGCCTCGGGCCGCGTCCGTGTGGACGGAGAGGTCGTCCTTCGTCCCGGCACACGCGTGGCGCCTGAGAACGTCGTCGAGGTGGATGGCCAACGGGTCGCGCCATCCTCAGCGCGCTGGATCGCGCTCCACAAGCCTCCGGGCTACGTATGCGCGAGAAAAGATCCCCAGGGGCGACCCACCGTGTACGACCTCTTGCCGGCCGAACTGCGCCCGCTGTTTCATGTCGGGCGCCTCGATATTATGAGCGAGGGTCTCCTGCTCCTCACCAACGATGGAGAGGCCGCCCATCGGCTCCTGCATCCGAGCTCGGAGACGCCGCGGCGATACCAGGTGGCTCTTGTCGAGCCGCCCCCGGCCGACCTGACGGTCAGGCTGCTGGCCGGAGTGGAGCTGGAGGACGGCCTCGCCGCCGCCGACGAAGCTCGGCTGGATCTCGGGAGGGGCCGACGAGGGGCTACGCTGCAGCTCGAGCTTCACGAGGGGCGAAACCGGGAGGTCCGCCGCATGATGAAGGCTCTGGGTGTGAAGATCCGGTCTCTGAAGCGGCTGGCCCTTGGGCCGATCGAGCTCGGCAGGCTTCGGCCGGGAGAGTGGAGAGATCTCTCCGAAGAGGAGGTCGCCGCGCTTCGTGGCGACCCGACAAGATGAGCACCGCGGACTCGACGGGCTGACTCGACATAGACAGAGGGGAGTGAAGTGTGGACATAGCTGATCGCGTCGTGGTGATCCTCGGCGGATCGGGGCTCGTCGGCTCGGCGATCGCGCGCAGGCTGATTCCGATGAAGCCCGCGCGAGTCGTCATCGGCGGTCTCTGGGAGGAGGAAGCGCGGGAGGCCGTGGACGCATTGCGGAGTGTGCCGGGCGCGGATGAGGTCGAGATGATCCCTGAGTGGGGAGACATCTTCGTCCGGCGCGAGCACCGCGAGCATTCACGGCAGCAGATCCTGGACTCTGATGAGCTCAGGAGGGAGCTCGTCGACGACATCTTCGGAGAGCTGAACGAGGAGGCGTTCGGGAACTCGACCCTCTTCTCCCTGCTCCAGCGCCATCGCCCTCACATCGTTATCGATTGCATCAACACGGCGACCGCGATTGCCTACCAATCGCTCTTCCAGTCGGCTCAGCGCCTGCGCGAGGCGGCGGCCGAGAAGCGTGTGTATTCGGCGGAAGTCGAGGCTCACCTGACGATGCTCTATCTGCCGCAGCTCATCCGGCACGTGCAGCTGCTTCTGGAAGGGATGCGGCGGGCGAAGACTCAGGTCTACCTGAAGATCGGCACGTCGGGAACCGGAGGAATGGGCCTCAACGTCCCGTTCACGCACTCCGAGGAGCGTCCCTCCCGATCGCTGCTTGCCAAGGCGAGCGTGGCTGGCGCGCATTCGCTGCTCCTGTTCCTCATGGCGCGGACGCCGGATGCCCCAGTGGTCAAAGAGGTAAAGCCCACGGCTGCAATAGCCTGGCAGAGCATCGCGTTCGGGCCGGTGCTGCGCGGCCGGCGGCCGATGCCGCGTTACGATGCGGTCGCACCGGTCGTCCTTGAGGAGGCGCTGGACGAGCCGATCGAAAAGGTGTGCGAGCGACTGGAAGAAGCGATCGAATCGGTCTGGCTGGACGCGGGCGAGAACGGACTGTTCAGCCTCGCCGAGTTCGAGGCGATCTCAGAGCTCCGGATGATGGAGATCATCACGCCGGAGGAGATCGCCGAGACGACGATCGATGAGATCGTCGGGCGAGCGACCGGTCGGGACATTATCGCCGCTCTCGACGCGTCCTCTTCTGGGCCCACCTATCGCGGCGGCATGATGCGCGAAGCGGCGCTGCGGCGCATGGAGGAGCTGGAGGAGGAGCACGGCGTCCGCTCGATCGCCTTCGAGATGCTGGGCCCGCCGCGGCTCAGCAAGCTTCTGTTCGAGGCGGCCATACTGCGAGAGCTGTTCGATGACATCCGGTCGGTCGCGACGCTGGACGAAAAGGAGACGGCTGGCCGTGCGGCGCAGCTCATCGAGACGGATCGCGACCTGCGCTCGAGCATCGTATCGATCGGGCTTCCGATCCTCCTGCCGGACGGAAGGCAGATGCTTCGGGGCCCGGAAATCAAGGTCCGGCCGCCGCCCGGAGAGGCGCTACGCGACTCGCGTTACGCGAGCCAGGGCTGGGTGGATCTTCGCGCGGTGTCCTGGGTGAAATGGCGGGAGCGCTGCTCCGCCTTCGTGCGCGATCAGGTGGACGGCGAGGGAGCCGAGCAGGGGTCCGATCGCGATTTGGATCCGCGTGCTCGAACGGGAGCGATTCGGCCGGGAGCACTGGCCGCATTCGTGTTCCGAGTTGAGGACAAGGGCGCTCGCGAGAGACGGTGAAGTGGCGGACGAGACCAGAAAGGGGCATGTGCCCATGGATGTGATCGGATGATGGATCAAACGGGACTGGCTGAACGGCTGTCCGAAGCGGAGCTCGCCAAGCTGACCGGCGAGATCGGCGATGCCTCCGGTTTCCTGACGGACATTCGGGAGGCCGTGGCCGCCCGGGTCGTCGGGCAGCGGCAGATGGTGGATCGCTTGCTGATCGGACTCTTGACGGGCGGCCACGTGCTCCTGGAGGGCGTGCCTGGCCTGGCCAAGACGCTCGCGGTGCGCACGCTCGCCGACGCGCTCCACGTGACATTCCGCCGGATCCAGTTCACGCCCGATCTTCTGCCGGCCGACCTGATCGGGACGTTGATCTGGGACGAGAAGACCGGCGAGTTCGTCCCGAAGCGCGGTCCGATCTTCAGCAACCTCGTCCTGGCCGACGAGGTGAACCGGGCGCCCGCAAAGGTCCAATCGGCTCTCCTCGAGGCGATGCAGGAGCGCCAGGTCACGCTCGGTGATACGAGCTACCAACTGCCCCGTCCCTTCCTCGTCCTGGCGACGCAGAATCCGATCGAACACGAGGGCACATATCCGCTTCCCGAGGCTCAAGTCGACCGCTTCATGTTCAAGGTCCACGTGGACTATCCGAGTCGGGAGGAGGAGCGCGAGGTGATGCGGCGGATGGTGACGGAGCGGCTGGCGCCGATCGACTCGGTCGTGCATCCGGAACAGATCCTGGAGGTCCGCGAGCGGCTGCCCGAGATCTACCTCGACGAGCGAATCGAGGACTACATCCTCGATCTCGTCCTGGCGACCCGCGACCCGGAGGCGGCGGGCATCGCCGATGTCAACGAGTGGATCGAGTACGGCGCTTCGCCTCGCGCAAGCATTTATCTGGCGCGCGCCGGGCGCGCCCACGCCTTTCTCGAGGGACGACCCTTCGTGCTCCCCGAGGATGTACAGCAGGTCGCCCGGGACGTACTCCGGCACCGCATCGTGCTGACCTTCCAGGCCGAAGCGGAGCAGGTGAGCTCCGAGGCCGTGCTGGACCGCCTGCTGGAGACCGTGGCCGTGCCTTGATCGGGCTGTGGCGTAAGAGCGCGCTCGACGGCGATGAAACGACGGTTCGGAGCTCCGAGCTGGCGGCTCGGGCCCGCCGGCTCGAACTGAAGGCGCGAAGGCTCGTCGACGGGCGCGCGCTCGGCGCGTACGACTCCGTCTTCCGGGGGCACGGGATCGAGTTTTCCGAGGTTCGCGCCTACCAGTCGGGTGACCCGTTCAGCTCGATCGACTGGAAGGTCACGGCTCGCATGGGCCGTCCTTTCGTCAAGCGCTTCGTGGAGGAACGCGAGCTGACGGTCCTTCTGATCGTCGACGTGTCTCCGTCGACCGATTTCGGGACGCGCCGCCGCCTCAAGCGGGAGCTGGCGTACGAGGTGGCGGGGGTGCTGGCGCTGGCCGCGGCCCGCAACAACGATCGCGTCGGCCTTCTCCTTTTCACGGACCGGGTGGAGCGCTTCCTCCCTCCGATTCGGGGACGAGGTCGGGTGCTCTGCCTTCTATACGAGCTCCTGCGCTTTCGGCCCGAGGGGAAGGGAACCGATCTGGACGCGGCGCTGGATGCCGCGAACCGTTACCTGAAGGTCCGTTCCCTCATCTTCGTCATCTCCGACTTCCTGGGTGAGAAGCCCGAGCGGGCGCTGCGCGCCGCTGCCGGGCGGCACGATGTCGTGGCCATCGAGATTCACGATCCGGCCGAATTCGATCTGCCGCGGTCCGGCCTCGTGGAGGTCGAGAATCCGGAGACGGGCGTCCGCGAGATCGCGGATCTGGCCGATGCCGGCATGCGCCGCCGCTTGCGCAGCATGGCGGATGCGCAGCGACAGGAAACGAAGCGCGGGATCCGCCGATCCGGGATCGACCAGATCGAGCTTCGGACCAACGCCTCCTACGCGCCTGAGCTGGCGGCTTTCTTTGGCGCGCGGGCGCGGGCGCGCCGCCGATGAGACGCGCCGCCCTCGCACCCCTCGTTCTTGGCCCAGGCGGCGTGGCGCGAGCCCTCGGCACCGTCGCGCTGGTTCTGAGCTTCCCCGGCACCTCGGCCGGGCAGGAAGAAGTTCGCGCCGCTGCCGCTCTGTTCCCGGACACCGTCCACGTGGGCCAGCCGTTTCGCGTCGGCGTGACGGTGACGACCCCGCGAGGAGCCGAGGTTCGGCTCCCGGGCGTGCTCGAGACGACCGAAGACCTGGAGCAGGCTGGCGAAGCCGAGATCGGCCGCCGCCGCCCGCGCACGGGGGTCTCCCGCGCCTATTACCGGATGGTGGCCTGGACGGCGGGCGAGCACGAGGTGCCACCGATCAAGGTGGAGGTGTTCCTTTCGGAGGAAGAGGCCGAGTCGCTCGAGATCCTCGTGCCCGTTCCGATGCTGACGGTGGAGACGGTGCTTCCGGCGGAGATCGCGGGGCTCGAGCTCCGGCAGGCGCTCCCATACCTGAGCCCGCTGCCGTTCCCCCTGCTGCTCATCCTGGCCCTGATCGCCCTGCTCGTGGGACTCTGGGCCTACCGCAAGTACCGAAAGCGGGAAGAAGAGCCCGAAGAGCCTCCGCGGGTGCTGACCGCCTGGGAGAGGGCTCTCGAGGAGCTCAAGAAGCTGGTCGCGAGCTGGCGTGCGGGTGACCTGGCTCTCGATGCTTTCTGCGATGACCTCGAAGCCGTGCTGAGAGGCTATCTGGAGGCTACTGAGGCTTGGGCGCCGGGGGTCCCGACCCGCGCGGTCGTGAACGGCAATCGGGGTTTGGCCAACGCTCTCTACTACTCGGCGCGCGTTCGCTTCGCCCGCTTGGGCGGCGGCTACGGCGGCCCGATCGAAGCCTCGGACGCGTGCGGAGCCTGGATCGCCTCGCGGCACGAGCCGGTCGAGCCCGTCCAGGAGGAGAGCTCGTGAGCGGGCTCAGCTTCTCCGGTTGGGGCTTCCTGCTCCTGCTGCCCCTGATTCCCTTAGGCTGGTGGCTGGCCTCCCGCCGGCGCGTTCGGGTGCCCTACACTCAGACGTCGCTGCTGCACTCTGCGTCGAGTCCGCTTCGCTGGCTCTGGTGGTATTGGCAGCCGGTGCTGCGTACCGCCGCGCTCGTCCTCATCCTGACAGCCCTCCTTCAGCCCCAGCGGCTCTTTCAGAAGGTGGAGGAGGTGACGGAGGGGATCGCGATCGTACTCGTGGTCGACATCTCCAGCTCAATGCTGGCTGAGGACTTCAGGCCGGAGAATCGTCTGGCGATCGCGAAGCGGGAGGTGCAGCGCTTCATTGACGGACGCGAGGAGGACTGGATCGGCCTCGTGAGTTTCTCGGGCGAGGCGTTGACCGTCATCCCGGGGACGCTGGATCACGATATCGTGCTGACGGCGGTCGAGGAGCTGGACGTCGGCCAGCTGAGAGACGGCACGGCAATCGGGGTGGCGCTCGCCACGGCGGCCAACCGGCTGCGCGGGCTCGAGTCGAGCTCCAAGGTCGTGATCCTGCTCACCGACGGAGACAACAACAGCGGCACGATCGCGCCGCTGGATGCGGCGGGAGCGGCCCAAGCGCTGGGGATCAGGGTGTACACGATCGGTATAGGCCGGGATGGCGTGGCGCCGGTACCCATCGCGAGAACGGCCTACGGCTACCAGTACGCCAACGTCCAGGTGAGGGTGAACGAGGAGCTGCTGGAGTCGATCGCGAGCGCGACGGGCGGTCTCTACTTCCGCGCCACCGATCCGGAGGCGCTCGGCCGCATCTATCAGCGCATCGACGAGTTGGAGACGGCGCCGATTCGTGAGATCAGGACCGTAGAGAGCGTCGCTCTCCGGCCCGAGCTGCTGTGGCTGGCCGTCGGGCTTCTTCTTCTGGAGCTGGTCGGCGCGGCGACGCGCGGGCTCCGGGTGTTGCACGCATGAAGCCGGCGCTCGTCGTCCTGGCGGTCATGCTGGTCCTCGCGCTCCGGGGGACCGCGGTTTGGCGGGCGCGCCGGGAGAGGGAGCGGCTTGCCGACCAACGGGTCATCCGGCTTCTCGTCGGCGAACCGTCCCCCATTCTCACCGCCCTTCGCGGGGTCGCGCTGGCGGTCGGGATCGTGGCGCTCGGCTTTGCGGTGCTGGGTGACAACCGGGATGACGACGAACGAGAGGACCCGGCGAGCCTCGAGACGGTCCTCGTTCTGGACGCCTCCAACTCGATGCTGGCCGACGACTTGACACCGACCCGCCTCGCGGTCCAGCAGGACCTGGCTCGCCAGTTCATCACGGCCCTCCCGGGGCGCATTGGCATCGTCTACTTCGCCGGTCGCGGATACGTCCTGTCGCCGCTCACGACCGACCGCGATGCAGCGCTGATGTATGCCGAGAGCGTCCATCCCGCCGTGGTCGGCCGAGGCGGCTCGGCGTTGGCTTCGGGCGTCACCCAGGCGCTGCAGGTGCTGGGCGGCGGAGAGGAGGACACACGCAAGGCGATCGTGGTGCTCACCGATGGCGAATCCACCGAAGGCGAGATGGAGGAGCTTCTCGAGGCGACCGAGCGGGCGTCCAGGGATCGCGTCCAGGTCCACGCGATCGGCCTCGGCACGTCCGAGGGAGGACGGATCTCGGCGGCCGCCGCCGTGGGTCTGGCCGGACGGCGAGCCGGCCCTCCGGGCAGCTACCTGCGGGATGCTGACGGAGAGATCGTGACCACGCGGCTCGAGGATGCGTCGCTCAAGGCGATCGCCCGGGAGACAGGCGGCTCCTACGAGGAGGCCGGTGGGGACGTCGTCCCACGGATCGTCTCCAGGCTCAGCCTCGCGGGTGTGGAGGACAGGCCCACGAACGCGGGCGCCGCCAACATCTTCCTCGTGCTCGCCTTCCTGGCGCTCTGGGCCGAGGGCTTCGTGGCGAGGAGGTCCTGATGACCCGGACAAGCCGGCGGGCGATGGCGGCACCCAGGTTTGTGATCCCCGGGATGGTCGCCGTTGTGCTGGTCGCCCTCGGGCTGGCTTTCGTTCGGGCTCCGATCGCGGCGCACGCACAGGAGGATGGGGTGCAATCAGAGGGCGCGCAGGCGGAGCGTGGCGTCCCCACGGACGTGATGGAGGGTCGGGACGAGACAGCCGAGAAGATCGCCGAGTACCGCGCCAGGGCGGAGAACTCGGAGAACCCACGGGATCGGTACAACCTCGGAACGGCCTACCTGACGGCCGAGCAGTGGCCGGAGGCCCGGACGGAGTTGGCTCGGGCGGCGGAGGAAGCGGAAGGCAAGGTCCAGCGCTTCTCCCGCTACAACCTCGGTGTGGCGAACGCCATGGAGGGGCATCCCGATGGGGAGGCCTCCGACGATGAGAGGCGTCAGCGGCTGATCGCAGCCCAGGGCGCGTTCAGAGAGGTTCTGCGCGAAGATCCGGAAGACCCCAGCACCCGCTGGAATCTGGAGCTCGTCAACCGCTGGCTCGAGGAGGCATCGGCAGAGGGTGGCGGATCGAGCCAGGACGACGATCAGGACCAGGGGGGCGCCGGTGGGTCCGCCGGCCAACAAGGGCCCGCCGAGCCGGGCGGACAGGCGCCGAGCTTGACGCGCGAGGAGGCTGAACAGCTGCTTCGCCAGGCCGCGGGAGCCGAGGACGACGTGCGAGACAAGACGCTCAGGCGAGGCCGGTTGCGAGACCCGGTGGTCGAGCGTAACTGGTAATACAACTGTAGGTTAGGGCTCGCTATCTTCCGCGTCGCCTGAGCTCTGCCGTTCAGCATCCTCCACCAACTGCCCGGGTTCCTCATGTCGCGGCGCATCGGTCAGAGCATCCTTCGCCGGCCTCTCGGCCATCGCGGACTCGATGAGCGGGACGAAGCGGGCTCCCTCGATCGGCTCCCTATCCAGCTCGCCGTTCACGTCGCGATACCTGTAGATCGTCTGCAGACCGTAGCCGCCCACGGGCGCCACGATCAGTCCGCCCGGAGCGAGCTGCTCCACGATCGCGAGCGGGACGTCGGGAGCTCCGGCCGTCAGGATCGCGCGGTCGAAGGGTGCTTCCTCGGGCCATCCCTTGCTTCCGTCTCCCACGCGAAGGTGCACCCGCTCGAGGCAGCCGGCCGCCGCGAGGTTGCCGCGCGCGAACTCCGACAGCTCGGGGATGCGCTCGACCGAGTAGACTTCGAGGCCGCAGGCCGCCAGGATCGCGGCCTGATACCCTGAACCCGTGCCGACCTCGAGGACTTTGAGGCCGGCCGTCGGCTCGAGCAGGCTGGTCATGAGCGCGACGATGTAGGGCTGCGAGATCGTCTGGCCGTGACCGATCGGGAAGGCGTGGTCTCCGTAGGCCTCGGCGACCCAATGCGATTCGACGAACAGGTGCCGTGGCACCTCGAGCATCGCCCCCAGCACGAGCTCGTCTCGGAGCCCGCGCCGGCGGATCTGGTGCTCCACCATCTCTTCCCGTAGCCGGTCCCCGTCTCCGGGGTCCCGGCTTCTGTGCCACTTCATCGGTCTCGCGTTGCAGGCGGCTTCGCGGGGTCGGTAGCTTCCGGCATGAACACGCCTTCGGCTGAACGCGTTCGACTCACTCAATACTCTCACGGAGCCGGGTGAGCGTGCAAGCTGGGTCCGGAGGACCTGCAACACGTTCTGGGTTTCGTTGAGCTGAGGGAA
>JBDHIM010000184.1:0-4048 GCA_039587445.1 Gemmatimonadota bacterium | reverse complement strand
GTCGCTTTCGGAAGACCGATCTGGAGATTCCTCGCCGCGACGTGAGCCGCCTCGTCCGGGCTCCACCAGCGCAGCGGTGAGACGTGGCCATCAGCCCTCTTCCGGCACGGGCGCTCTCCGTGATGACCAATGGATGTGCCTGATCCGCCACCCATCGGATGTGAGATCGAGCAGCATCGTCTCCGTCCCGGTGCTGTGGATCTCCTGCTCCCTGAACGTGCCGGTCGTCGTTGACCGGCTCAGCACCCACGCAAGGTCACCGCTCTTGCCTATTCGCTCGACCGTCACCTCTCGCTCCGTCGAGCTTGTGAACGCCATGTCGGCCGGCAGGTGGTGCGATCGGTACTCCTCGCGTGAGGCTTCCACCCCGCCGGACTCGTAGATCACGACATCCTCTGCCAGCAACTTCAGCGCGGTCGCGGAGTCGCCGCTAGCCAGCGCCTCGTGGAAGGCGAGCACCACCTCCTCGGGACTCGGTGCCTCCTGCCCAAGAGCCGGCGATGGAGCAGCCACCAGTACCGCGACAGCGAGAAACAGCATCTTGTTGTTCAACGGATCCTCCACGAGTCTCAGAGTAGGAAGCAGGCGTGAAGCCTGGCGATAGCAGGATAGAGTCGCCGGTCCCGCGTGTCGTGGCGAGTATCCACGGGACCAGCGACACCGAGCAATGATGAGCTCAGCCGGCCGTGGTGAAGGTGAACGCCATGCTCCAAGAAGCCGTGTACGTCACTGCCGCTCGACGTCGACCACCTCCTCCGGCCTTCGTCTTACCTGCCAGGACCGCCATAGCAGATAGATCGCCGGGATCACGACCAGCGTGAGAATCGTGGCGCTGATCATCCCCCCAACCATCGGCGATGCGATCCGTTTCATGACGTCGGCGCCTGTTCCCGCGCTCCAGAGGATCGGTGCGAGTCCGGCCGTGATGGCCGTCACGGTCATCACGACGGGCCGCAAGCGCTCGAGCGCCCCCTCCCGGACCGCCTCCGCCACGTCGCGGGCTGAACGCATGCGTCCTTCCAGGCTCCTGCGGTGGAACGATTCGTCGAGGTAGATCATCATCACCACGCCGGTCTCGGCAGCCACACCGGCGAGGGCGATGAACCCGACCCAAACGGCGACGCTCGTGTTGTAGCCCAGCAGCCAGAGGAACCAGATGCCGCCGACGAGGGAGAAGGGCAGAGCGAGCATGACGATGAGCGACTCGGCGACGCCTCGGAAGTTTAGGTAGAGAAGCAGAAAGATAATCCCGAGGGTCACGGGCACGACGATCCGCATGCGCTCCGCGACTCGCTCCATGAACTCGTACTGGCCGCTCCAGACGAGCGTGTATCCTGCCGGCAGGACCAGTCGGTCGCTGACGAGCCGCTTGGCCTCCTGCACGTAGCCACCCACGTCGCGCTCGCCGATGTCCACGAAGATGATGGTGACCGGGAACGCATCCTCCGTCTTGATAGCCATCGGTCCCTGAAGCACCGAGATACTCGCCACCTGACCGAGCGGGATCTGAGCGCCGCTCATCGCCGGGATGAGCACCTCGCGCAGCTTTTCCGGGTCGTCTCGGAGCTCTCTTGGATAGCGGACGTTCACTTCGTAGCGCTCCCGGCCCTCGACGGTGATCGAGGCGGTCATCCCGCCCACGGTAGCCATGATGGCCTTGTGGATGTCGCCGACGTTGAGGCCATAACGGGATGCCTCGATCCGGTCCACGTCGATGTCGACGTAGTAGCCGGAGACGCCACGCTCGGCGAAGGCGCTCCGCGTCCCGGGGACCTCCTGGACGATCCGCTCCACGCGCTGGCCGATGGCTTGAAGGGAGTCGAGGTCGGGACCGAAGACCTTGATGCCGACCGGTGTGCGAACGCCGGTGGCGAGCATGTCGATCCGGCCCTTGATCGGCATCGTCCAGGCGTTCGTCACCCCGGGCATCTGGACCGCCTGATCCATCTCGGCAATCAGCTCCTCGTAGGTCAGGCCAGGCCGCCACTCCTCCTTCCGCCGGAGAGTGATCGTGGTCTCGAACATGTCGAGCGGCGCGGGGTCGGTGGCCGTGCGGGCGCGTCCCGCCTTCCCGAGCACGGTCTCGACCTCCGGGAAAGAGGCCAGCACGCTGTCTTGGTGGCGCATGATCTCACGCGCCTGGGCGATCGACACTCCCGGAACCGTCGTCGGCATGAAGAGAACGGATCCCTCGTGAAGCGTGGGCATGAACTCGCTTCCGAGGCGCTGCCAGGGAAGGACCGTCGCGGCGAGGACCAGAACGGCAGCACCGACCACGATCCACGGACGGCGGGTCGCGAAGCTGATGACCGGTCGGTACAGGGTACGCAGGACCCGGTTCACCGGGTTTCGGGCTTCGGGACGGATCCGGCCGCGGATCAGGTAGCCCATCAGGACCGGGACCAGGGTGATCGCCAGGAGCGCCGAGCCGGCCATGGCGAAGGTCTTCGTATAGGCGAGCGGTTTGAAGAGGCGGCCCTCCTGCTGCTCCAGCGCGAACACCGGCAGGAAGCTGAACGTGATGATGAGGAGGGAGAAGAAGAGCGGCGGCCCGACCTGACGCGCACTCGCGGCTACGATCTCCCAGCGGGACGTGCCCGGCTCGGCCCGCTCCAGGTGCTTGTGCATGTTCTCGATCATCACGATGGCGCCGTCCACCATGGCGCCGATCGCGATCGCGATCCCACCAAGGCTCATGATGTTCGCGTTCACTCCGATCCAGCGCATCACGATGAAGGAGATGAGAATGCCGACGGGCAGCGTGACGACCGCCACGAGCGCCGAGCGGAAGTGGAGGAGGAAAATGACGGCTACGGCCGCCACGATCAGGGATTCCTCGAGCAGCTTGTCACGTAGCGTCTCGATGGCCCGATGGATGAGGTCGCTCCGGTCGTAGGCGGCGCGCAGCTGCGTACCGGGGGGTAGGCCGCGGTTGATCTCCTCGACCCTCTCCTTCACCGCCTCGATCGTCTTCAGCGCGTCCGACCCGAACCTCATGACGACGATCCCGGCGACGACCTCTCCCCGCCCGTCCAGGTCTGCCGCGCCTCGCCTCGGGGCGGGGCCGACCTGTACGGTGGCGACGTCGGCGACCCTGATCGGCGTACCGTTCGGCGTCGCCCCCACGGCCACGTTCCGGATATCCTCGGTGCCCTCCAGATAGCCGAGGCCGCGAATCATGTACTCGCGGCCGCCCATCTCGAGCACCCGGGCGCCGATATCGATGTTGTGGGCGCCGATCGCCTGGGCGACCCGTGTGACGGGGATGTCAAAGGCTCGGAGGCGCTCCGGATCGACCTCGACCTGATACTGCCGCACGAACCCGCCCAGGCTCGCCACCTCCGACACCCCGGGTACCGCGGTGAGCTGGTAGCGGATGTACCAGTCCTGGAGGGTGCGCAGCTCGGCCAGGTCGAGGCTGTCGGATTCCAGGACGTACTCGAACACCCAGCCGACGCCGGTGGCATCGGGGCCCAACACGGGCTCCACGCCTTGGGGGAGCTGCTGCCGAATCCCGTTCAGGTACTCGAGCACGCGCGAGCGAGCCCAGTAGATGTCGGTCCCGTCCTCGAAAATGACGTAAACGAGGCTGAGGCCGAAGAAGGAGAAACCTCGAACGACCCTCGCGCCGGGGACCTTCAGCATCTCCGACGCAACCGGATAGGTGATCTGGTCTTCGACGATATCCGGAGCCTGCTCCCGGAAATCCGTCTGGACGATGACCTGCACGTCCGACAGATCCGGGATCGCATCCAGCGGCGTCGTCATCATGGCCCAGATCCCGCCGCCTATCACGGCGGCTGTGGCCAGCAGAACCAGGAACCGGTTCTCGAGCGACCAAGCAATGACACGATTAATCATGCTCGGGCTCCGCGCCGCCCGGTTTCTCAGCCTCTTCGGTCGTGTCGCTCTGCTGACCACCGTCCGCTGGCTGGGGCTCCAGCACGGAGCCGTGGCCCGCGTGCTGTGTGCCGGGCATGCCCTTGGCCCCTCCGAGGCGCGATTCCGCGTCGACGAGGAAGTTGGCCGAGCCCACGATCCGTTCGCC
>JBDHIM010000183.1:0-4060 GCA_039587445.1 Gemmatimonadota bacterium | reverse complement strand
GTCTTGCCGCTCCTGCCGTTCTTCGCCACGGATTTCGGGGGGAGCCCGCTCGCGGTCGGAGGCATCATCGGCGCCTACTCGGCGATGCAGTTCGTCTTCGCGCCGATCTGGGGCCGGATTTCGGACCGTCATGGACGCCGGCTGCCGTTGATCCTCGGCCTGCTCGGGACCGCCGGGTCGTACGTCGTTTTTGCGTTGGCCGACAGCATCTGGGTCCTTCTGCTCTCGCGCATCGTGGGCGGCGTGATGGGCGCCACGATACCGGTCGCACAGGCCTACGTGGCCGATCGAAGCCCGAGGGAAGGTCGGGCGAAGGCGATGGGGCTCATCGGCGCCGCCTTCGGCATCGGCTTCATCATCGGTCCTGCGATCGGCGGCTTCATGAGCCGCTGGGGATACGCCCTTCCCGGGTTTGTTGCAGCCGGACTCAGCCTTCTGGCGGCGTTGGTGGCCATTGCCTTCCTTCCCGAATCGCTTCCGGTCGAGAAGAGGGTGAAGCCGGACGGATCATCCCCGACTTCTGGCGTACGTGCGGCAGGCGAGCAGCTCCGCGTCCTGGCGCACACGCTGGGTGACGACCGTTTTCGCGGTCCCATCGGCGCCACGCTGCTCGCCAACACCGGCATCGCCGCCTACACGACCATCTTCCCGCTGCTGCTGGATAACCCTATCGGGATGAGTGCCGCGGAGGCGGGCGCCTTCTTCGCCTTCGCCGGAGTGGTGTCGGCCGTGACCCAGGGCGGCATGGTTGGTCCGGTCGTCAGACGCCTGGGCGAGAGACGGACGGCGATATCCGGCACCGTCGCCGTGGTGCTTGCCCTCATCGTCCTCGCCTGGGCGCCCGGTACGAACGGAATCCTGGCGTCACTCGCCCTTCTGGGCGTGGGCTGGGGGCTCTTCAATCCTTCGTTACTCGGCATCCTGTCCAGTCGGGCGGACGACGCGGACCAGGGAAGCGTGCTGGGGGTGAACCAATCGGCCAGCGCGCTCGCGAGGGTCGTCGGTCCGGCGGCGGGCGGGTGGGCGTTCGGCGCGCTGGGTTACACGATCGCGTTTCACGCCGCTGCGGCGCTCCTGGCGGCGGCAGCGCTATGGCTCCTGGTGCTGGAGGAACGGCCCTCTCGATCCGCCGTAGAAACGTAGGTTGCGGGACTTGACGACCGGAGGAGAGATGGAACGGCCGCAAACGCTGGGTGAGCTCAAGAGCTCGGGATACGCGCTGCGCTCGGTCAAGGAAGAGCTCAGGGCCAACCTGAGGCGCCGGCTGCAGGAGGACGGCCCGATCTTCCCAGGGATCATCGGCTACGACGAGAGCGTGATCCCGGGGATCGTCCATGCCATCCTTTCTCGCCACAACTTCATCCTGCTCGGTCTCAGGGGACAGGCCAAGAGCCGGATCCTGCGCGCCCTCGTGGGGCTGCTGGATGACGAGATACCGGTGATCGAGGGGTCTGAAGTCAACGACGACCCGCTGGCCCCGATCAGCCGGTTCGGTCGAGTGCGGGTGGAGGAGCAGGGGGACGATACACCGGTGCGTTGGGTCGGCAGTGACAGCAGATACGTGGAGAAGCTGGCGACCCCCGATGTCACCGTGGCGGATCTCATCGGCGACCTGGACCCGATCCGCGCCGCGAGAGGCGGGCACCTCCTGTCCGACGAGCTGAACATCCACTTTGGCCTGCTTCCGCGCGCGAACCGCGGCATCTTCGCGCTCAACGAGCTGCCCGATCTCGCCGGGAAGGTGCAGGTGGCCCTGTTCAACGTCATGCAGGAAGGGGACGTGCAGATCAAGGGCTTCCCCGTGCGCCTACCTCTGGATGTGCAGCTCGTGTTCACGGCGAACCCCGAGGACTATACCGCCCGGGGAAAGATCATCACGCCGCTGAAGGACCGAGTCGGCTCCGAGGTGATCACCCACTATCCGCGCGAGCTGGGCACGGGCATCGCCATCACCGGCCAGGAAGCGTGGCTCGACCGCGAGATAGACGTGGTGATGCCCGCCTTCGTGAAGGAGATCGTCGAGCGAGTCGCGTTCGCCGCCCGGGCCGACAAGCGAGTGGACCAGCGCTCCGGAGTGAGCCAGCGGATGCCCATCACCGTGACCGAGAACGCGGTATCGGCCGCCGAGCGACGCGCGCTTCTGCTTGGGGAAGAGCAGGCGACCGTACGCCCGGTCGACATCTACGCGGCCCTGCCGTCGATCACCGGCAAGCTGGAGCTGGAGTACGAAGGCGAGCTCCAGGGAGCCGAGCGGATCGCCTTCGATCTGATCGCCGAAGCGTGCGAGGCGACGTTCGAGGAGCATTTCAGTGAGGAGGATGCCACGCCCGTCATCGAGTACTTCGATCTCGGAGGCATGCTGCGGATCTCCGAGATGAGCCGTGGCGGAGCGCTGGTCGAGGGCTTGTCCAACGTGACCGGACTGCTGCCGCTCGTGGAGGCGTCCGGCATCGTGGCGGAAGATGCGCGGGCCGAGGAGGTGGCCGCGGCCTGCGAACTGGTCCTTGAAGCCCTGCACGCGAAGCGGAGAATCAGTCGAACCGATTCGGGCTACGAGCGACTACCCTCCCGGCGCCGGCCTGGCACCGATGATTCGCCGTTCAGCGGAGGCTTGGCCTAGCCGCCTGGCGCAGGCGCCTGGCCGATGCGGCCCATCGACCTCACGCGGTCGACGACAGTGCGGCTGGCGGCGGGGAAGGCGTAATCGGCGAGCGCTCCCGGCTCCACCCAGCGGACCTCGGAGGCGGCGCGTGGCCGTGCTCGGCCGGAGATGTACTCGGCCTCGTGGAAATGGAGGGTGACGCGAAAGTGGCTGTACGCGTGATCGACCCGGTCGATAAGCGCACCCACTCGCACCTCGACGCCGACCTCCTCCATGAGCTCTCGCTTCACCGCCGCCGCTGCCGATTCGCCCGATTCCAGCTTGCCGCCCGGAAACTCCCACAAACCGCCGAGCAGCCCCGACGGTGGCCGCCGCGCGATGAGGACCCTGCCCTCCCGCCACACGACGCCTACTCCGACCGTCTGGTGCGGCAGCGGGCGGCGCGAGGCCACCGGAGGGCGGTCGGCAACCGAGCCATGAGCGAGCGCGAGGCAGTGGACAGACACCGGGCAAGACTCGCAGCCGGGAGCTCGAGGAGTGCAGAGCACGGCGCCGAGGTCCATCATCGCCTGATTGAGCGCTGCGGCGCGCCCGGGCCGGGCCTCGATCAGCGTCCGGGCCGCCGCTTCCAGGCGTCGAGCCGTGGGCCGAGCGATGTCGAAGAGACGGCTGAGGACGCGCCGCACGTTGCCGTCGACGGCCGGCTCATCGAGGCCAAAGGCCAAGCTGGCGATCGCACCGGCCGTATACGGGCCGATCCCGGGAAGCTGCCGCAGCACCTTCGGATCCTCCGGCAGCCGGCCTCCGTAGGCGGCCATGACCTCCTGCGCAGCGGACCGTAGGTTTCGCGCCCGCCCATAGTATCCCATCCCTTCCCACGCCTTGAGGACTTCGTCGACGCTCGCGTCCGCCAACGATGAGAGGGTGGGGAATCGGGTCAGGAACCGATCGTAGTAACCGAGCACGGTGGTGATCTGCGTCTGCTGAGCCATCACCTCTCCGACCCAGACGTGATAGGGATCGCGGGAGTGCCTCCACGGAACCTGCCGATCGTCGGGTCGAAACCATCCGAGCAGCCGATCCGCGAGGTCACGCTGCTCTGCGAGGGGGGTCACCTCGGCGAGGGGGGTCAGGCCGGCAGCGTCGCCGTGTTCGGCGGGGGAGATCCTACGGCTCACGGAGCGGAAAATCGCCGTCGAAAATCCGGCGTGCGGGTCCCGTCAGGCGGATCGGCCTGCGGCGCGCCTCCGCGCTCGCGCCACCGTCCTCCGGGAGGGTCACCTGCAGCATCTCTCCGCTCCTGGTGTGGAGCGTCAGAGTCCGCTCCGTCAAGCCGGCCTCGCGCAGAGCCAGAGCGGCGGCCATCGCACCGCTGCCGCACGCCAGCGTTTCGGCTTCCACGCCTCGCTCGTAGGTCCGGATCGAGACCTCGGCGGAGCTCTCAAGCACCACCAGATC
>JBDHIM010000030.1:0-29719 GCA_039587445.1 Gemmatimonadota bacterium | reverse complement strand
GAGCTTTGCATCGTTGCTTCACTCGCCGTGACTGGCTGGGAGCCGCAGCTGCACTCGCACCTGCGAGGGGCACTCAACGCCGGCGCCGAGCCCGCCGAAGCCGAGGCGGCGCTCGAGGCGGGTCTGCGCTACGCCCCGACCGAGGAGTGGCGCCAGCGAGCGCGGACGCTCTGGCAACAGGTATCGAGGCGCCATGTTCGTTGACCAGGCCACGATCCACGTGAAGGGCGGTGCCGGCGGCGCCGGTGCGATGGCCTTTCGTCGCGAGAAGGGTGTCCCGTTCGGCGGCCCGAGCGGAGGCGATGGAGGCCACGGGGGCGACGTGGTGCTCGCGGCCGATGCTCAGCTTCACACCCTGCTCGACTACAGCTATCGGCAACATTACAAGGCTGGGCGGGCCGGGCATGGCGAAGGCTCCAACCGCCACGGTGCGGACGGGGAGGATCTTGTCCTGCCCGTACCGTTGGGCACGGTGGTAAAGGACGCAGAGACGGGCGAGCGCCTGGGGGAGCTTCTGGATGGTGGTGATCGGCTCGTGGCTGCACGAGGCGGGCGGGGCGGCCGCGGAAACGCCGCGTTCGCCACGGCGACACGTCAGACGCCGCGCCACTGGGAGCCCGGTGAATGGGGCGAAGAGCGTAGCCTCGTGCTGGAGCTGAAGCTGATCGCCGACGTCGGGCTCGTCGGCGAACCGAATGCCGGAAAGTCCACTCTGCTCGCGGCGGTCTCGGCTGCTCGTCCGAAGGTCGCCGCCTACCCGTTCACGACTCTCGAGCCCAACCTGGGCGTAGTGCAGCTGTCCGATGCCCGACGCTTCGTGGTTGCCGACATTCCCGGGCTCATCGAAGGGGCTCACGAGGGCAAAGGGCTGGGCACGCAGTTCCTGCGGCACATCGAGCGCACGAGGACCCTCGCTATGCTGATTCCGATCGACGCCGGAAACATCCAGGGAGCGTACGAGCTACTCAGGCACGAGTTGCTCTCCCACGACGCGGCTCTCGCAGGGATACCCTTCTGCGTCCTGATCACGAAAGTCGATCTCGTCCCCGTCCCCCGGGAGGTGGAGTTGGAGGCCCCCGACTCATGGGGCACCTTCCAGATCTCGTCGGTCACGCGGGAAGGCCTTCCGGACGCGTTAGAGGCGCTCTGGGCGCGTGTCGCCAAGGAAAAGGACGCTCAGAACGGAGGGGAAGAGGAGCGCTTTCCGGAGCTCGAGGAGTGGACACCGTAGCTCCAGGAACGGAGGCCCTGAGCCCCGCCGACCACGGCAGCGACCGCCGGGAAACGGACACCGAGCTGCAGGAGCTGGCCGCGGCGCTGGCGCTCGCCGCGGCGCCTCGGCTAGGCCCGGTCAGCCTGCGCGAACTGATCGACGAATCCGGCTCGGCTCGGGAGCTCCTGCGCCGAGCGCGAAGCTCAAGGCCTCCGTTTTCCGCGACCGTCCGGCGACGCCTGGCCGGCGTCCCGCCGGCCCCGGTGGAGCAGGTGCGAAAGCTGGCGAATCGCGGGATCCGGCTGCTGGCCTATGGCTCGGATGGGTATCCCGAGCGCCTCAACCACCTCTACGATCCGCCCGTTCTCCTCTACCTCCGCGGGTCTCTGGATCTCGGGGACCGACGCACCCGGGGCATCGTCGCCATCGTCGGTACCCGACGAGCCACCCCGTACGGCCGGCGCATGGCCCGTGAGATCGCCACGGGCTTGGCGGAGGCCGGCTGGGCTGTCGTCAGCGGTATGGCTCGAGGAATCGATGGGGAGGCGCATGCCGCAGCCCTGGATGCCGGAGGCGCGACCATTGGGGTACTTGGGTCAGGCCTGGACTTCGCCTATCCTGCGGTGCATCGGCCTCTCTACCGTCGGATGGTTCGAAGCGGACTCCTGGTCAGTGAATTCGCGCCGGCCACGCCTCCCGCGCCCGGCCTGTTTCCCCGCCGAAATCGGATCATCGCGGCGCTCGCCAAAGCGGTGGTCGTGGTCCAGGCGCCCGCCCGAAGCGGAGCCTTGATCACGGCCGACCACGCCCTCGACCTCGGTAGGGATGTTCTGGCTGTACCGGGTCCCGTCGGCCTCGAGCCGAGCGTGGGTACGCATCGTCTGCTGCACGACGGAGCGGCCCTCGCTACCTGCGCCGCCGACGTACTGGAGGAGGTCATGGGGCCGAACGGCGGCGCGATCTCCGGACAACCCGAATCTCGGCAGAGCGGCGGCGAGAGCGAACAGGAGCCGGAGGTGCGCCTCGGAAGATCGGCCCGCCGTGTCCTCGAGCGGCTCTCCACCGGACCCGCTAACGCCGACGAGCTCGTGAGAGCGTCGACCCGGCCTGTCCCGGAGGCTCTCGCCATGCTTGGAGGCCTGGAGCTGGAGGGGATCTTGCAGCGGCAGGGGGACGGCAGGTACGTCTTATCGTCACATGATCGCCGCGCGGTCGACAGGGAGCTGGAACGCTTTCCAAGCTGAACGCGTATCGAAGGGCGATCTTTGACGTCGCTCCGCCGTGCTGTGTGGCGGAAGCAAGGATAACCGAGCTGGTGAGTCCATGTTGCAGAGTCTGACCGATCGAGAGAAAGCCGTCCTGATCGCCGTTCTCGAAAGCTACATCGAATCGGCAGAGCCCGCGGGCTCGCGGACCGTCGCGAAGCAATACGCGCTGGGTGTCTCCCCCGCGACGGTGCGGAACACGATGGCGGACCTCGAGACGAAGGGGTTTCTCACCCACCCTCATACCTCGGCCGGGCGGGTACCTACCGATCTGGCGTACCGTTACTACGTCGACGAGCTCATGGGGCTGCGCCCGCTTTCGACCGTCCAACAGGTGCGGATCGAGAAGGAGCTGACGAGCGGTCAGGCGAGCGCGATCGAAGAGCTCATCTCTCGGGCCGCCTCGGTGTTGAGCCTCCTGACCGGTGAGCTGGGCCTGGCGATCGGGCCAACGCTCTCGACGGCCGTGCTGCAGCGAATGGACCTCGTCCCGGTCGATTCGGAGAAGGTACTCCTCGTGTTCACCCTCGAGTCGGGAGTCGTCCGGACGGTCTACGTGGATCTGAGGAGCGGGCTGCCTCGGGAAACGCTCTTCTCTTTGGCCACGGTGTTGAACGAGCGGTTGGCGGGCAGCACGCTCAGCGACATCAAGGCGACGCTCGGCGAGCGGCTCCGCGACCTCGATACGGAGGAGGCGGGAAACCTGATCAACATCTTCGTGCAGTCGGGCCCCGAGATCTTCGACTGGGTCGCGACGAACCGGCAGGTGCACCTCGGTACCGCATCCTCGCTGGCCGACCAACCGGAGTTCACCACCCAGGAGGGCTTGCGGCAGCTCATCGAGCTCACGGAACGGAGAGAGCTTCTCGCTTCCGTGCTCGGTCAGCGGGCGATGGAGACCGGACCTCAGATTACCATCGGAACCGAGCATGAAGCTCCCGAGCTCCTCGACCTGACCGTCGTGACCGCGAGCTACGAGGTCGGCCAGCTCCACGGGGTGGTGGGAGTGATCGGGCCGACCCGGATGCCCTACGACAAGGTCGTGGCCGTCGTAGACTGCACGTCCTCTCTAGTCTCCCGATTGATGCAGCATTGAACTGCGCTCGAGACGGCCTGACCGGACGATAGATGGCAGACTACTACGACGTGTTGGGAGTCTCCCGGCAGGCGGGCCCCGAGGAGATCAAGAAGGCCTACCGTAAGCTGGCGATGCGGTATCATCCCGACCGCAACGACTCGCCCGATGCCGAAGCCAAGTTCAAGACCGTCACGCAGGCTTATGAAGTGCTGCGCGATCCGCAGCAGCGGGATCTCTACGATCGGTACGGCGAAGCCGGAATCCGCCGCGGCGCCGGCACAGGCGCCGGAATGGGCGGATTCAACTTCGCTGACGCCTTCGATGTCTTCATGCGCGAGTTTGGCGGCGGAAGCGCCTTTGGAGATCTCTTTCAGCAGCGACGCCGCACGGGACCTCAACGCGGCAGCGACGTCAGAGTGCGGCTTCGAATCAGTCTCGCCGAGGCCGCGAAAGGGGCGAAGAAGACGCTCCGCGTTAGACTCCTCGACCGCTGCGAGCGTTGCGAAGGGAGCGGCGCCGAGCCCGGCACGGTTCCCGTCACGTGCAGCGCGTGTGCTGGGGCCGGCGAAGTCAGATCGGTTCAGCGCTCTCTGCTCGGTCAGTTCGTGAGCGTGCGTCCCTGCCCGGAGTGCGGCGGAGATGGCCGGATCATCGAGAACCGGTGTGATGAGTGCGATGGTCAAGGTCGGCTGCAGCACGACAAGAAGATCTCGATCGAGGCTCCGGCCGGCGTGTCGTCCGATGACTTTCTGCGACTCTCGGGCCGGGGCAATGCCGGGCCGAAGGGCGGACCGCCGGGAGACCTGCTGGTGGCGATCGAGGTCGACGAAGATCCCAGGTTCGAGCGTCACGGGGATGACCTGATTCACAACCTCGCGGTCACCTTCACGCAGGCGGCGCTCGGCGATGAGATCGGCGTCCCCACGATCGATGGAGAGTCCGAGCTCGAGATTCCCGCAGGAATCCAGAGCGGCCAGGCCTTGCGCCTGAGGGGCCGCGGTATGCCGCGCCTCCGCGGCCAGGGCAGGGGCGATCTGATCGTGCGTGTGTTGGTCTGGACGCCGACTCGGCTCTCGTCCGATCAGCGCGAGGCGCTCGAGAGCATGGCTCCCCTCGAGGATGCTCCTCCGGCTCCCGACACGAAGGAGCCCGGCTTCTGGGAGCGCGTGAAGCAGGCGTTCAGCGCGTGAAGCAGGTTCTCAACGCCTGAGTTGGGCCGCCGCCTCCGTATCCACCACCCACGTTCCACCTCGGGCCAGTAGGGCCGGACACCGCGACGCATCGGCCTCTCCGAGGAGCGCTTCGCGCACCGCGTCGGCCTTCGCCAGGCCGCGGGCGAACAGGAAAACCCGACCGGCCGAACGGACGACGGGAGGCGTGATCGTCAGGCGCTCCGTCGGCGGAGATGGGCTCCGGGCCGGTGCCACCCGCCGCGCGGCTTCCAGCAGGTTCGGCGACCCCGGAAAGAGCGATGCCGTGTGTCCATCTTCCCCGATTCCGAGCACGAGAATGTCCAAGCGCGACGGCAACTGGCGCTCGTAGCTCTCGGCTGCCCATTCCAGGTCGGTGCTCTCGGCTTCCATGCGGTGGACGGATCTTGCCGGAATCGGAACGCGTTCGATGAGGGTGTCCCGGACGAGGCGGTAGTTACTGGCGGGGTCACCCGGCGGGACGGCACGTTCGTCGGCGAAGTAGATTCCGATCCGTTCCCACGGGATACCGGGGAACCCCGCCAACGCCTCGTAGATGGGGCCGGGGGTGGAACCGCCCGAGAGCGCGAGCGAGAGATCGCGCTTACCGAAACCGCGGAGGGCCGCCGCCAGCACGGTGGCTCCCGCGTCGGCGAAGGTAGCCGGGGAGACCAGGTGAAGCCGCGTCTTCCCGACCCGGCGCGGCTCGGGGACTGCGTCCGGCCGCTGTGTCACGTCAGCCGTTGCGCCAGGCGCGGCCGTCTCGTCGCATGAGGTCCTCGGCTGCAACCGGGCCCCAGGATCCTGCTGCGTAGTTCGGAAAATCTCCGGGCGGCTCGTTTTCCCAGCGCTCTACGATCGGGTCCACCGTCCGCCACGCCTCGTTGATCCAGTCGGCACGAGCAAAGAGTGTCTGGTCGCCCTGCATGACATCCAGAAGAAGCCAGGCGTACGCTCGCGGCGGTCGCTCCACCCCGAAGGCATCGGCGTACCGAAAGTCCATCGTGACGTCGCTCAACGTCAGGTCCGGTCCGGGTTGCTTGGCGATGAACCGTTGAACGATTCCCTCCTCAGGCTGCAGCTGGAAAGCCAGAACGTTCGGCGCGGAGCCTGAATCCGCTCGGGGGAACATGACGTGGGGCGTAGGCTTGAACTGAATGGCCACCTCGGTGAGCTTTCGGGCCATCCGTTTGCCCGTCCGCAGGTAGAAGGGCACGCCCGACCACCTCCAGTTGTCCAGCCCGAGTCGGATCGCCGTGAAGGTCGGAGTTGTGGAGCCGGGATCCACACCCTCCTCCTCTCGATAGCTGCGGGCCGGGCTGGGTGCCGCGTCGCCGGGGCCGTATTGCCCGCGTACGGCTTCCCGCTCGACATCCACGGGCTTGCGGTTGAGCGCCTCGAGGATCTTAACCGTTTCGTCGCGCAGGGATGAACCGTCGAAGTTCACCGGCGGCTCGATCGCGGCCATGCACAGCAGCTGCAGCAGGTGGTTCTGGACCATGTCCCGGACCACGCCTGTTTTCTCGTAGAAGGATGCGCGGGTGCGGATGCCGATCTGCTCGGCCACCGTGATCTGCACGTGATCGATGTAGTTCCGGTTCCAGATCGGCTCGAAGGCCGGATTGGCGAACCGGAAGACGAGCATGTTCTGGACCGTCTCCTTTCCGAGGAAATGATCGACCCGGTATATCTGATCCTCGCGAAAGGAGCGCCTCAATTGGCCGTCGAGCTCGAGCGCGCTCGCCAGGTCGACCCCGAACGGCTTTTCAATGACGAGGCGCCGCCAGCCATCTTCGCAGGCCGCGAGCCCGGACTGGGAGAGCCGCTCGGTGATGACGCCGAAAGTGGAGGGCGGCATGGCGAGGTGGAAGAAGATGTTGTCCGGGATGTCGAACTCGGCAGCCGCCACTTCCACCCCTGCCTTCAGCTCTGCGTAGCCTTCTTCGGGTGGTCCGGTGGCGTCGCCCTGCACGTAACTCAGCCGACGGGCGAAATCGTTCCACGCCTCCGGCTCCCACGCGCACTCGTCTTCGATCGCCTGACGAGCGACCTGCCTGAAGTGCTCCGTGCTCCATTCCCGTCGAGCGAATCCGACGATGGCGAAGCGCTCCGGAAGGAGCCTCTTGCAGTAGAGCTCGAACAGGGAGGGGAGGAGCTCGGTGCTCGCCAGGTCCCCGGTCGCGCCGAAGATCACCATCACGGACGGGTCCGCAGGTGCGCCTGACGTCAGGCCTCCGTCGGAAACCTGAAGGACTCGCGCGCTGCGCTCGCCCGCCACGTCAGCCCTCTCGCACCGCGTGGCCGCCGAATTGGTTGCGGAGGGCCGCGATGACCTGGTGGGCGAAGCGCGACTCCGTGCGCGAGTCGAACCGTTCGTAGAGCGATTGGGTGATCGTGGGGAGCGGAATAGCCTTCTCCAGGGCATAGTCCACCGTCCACCTCCCCGTGCCGGAGTCGTCGATCCAGGGCCCGATCCGCGCGAGCTCGTTGCCTTCCGCTCCGAACGCGTCGGCCAGAAGCTCGAGCAGCCAGCAGCGGATTACCGAGCCGTTACCCCACAGCTGTGCCACGCCCCGCAGGTCGAGGTCGAAGTCGGATCGCCGCAGGCACTCGAAGCCCTCTCCCAGCGCCTCGAGCATGGCGTATTCGATCGCGTTGTGGATCATCTTTACGAAATGGCCGGCCCCGTTCCGACCTACGTGCATGAACCCGTTCTCGGGCGCCAGCGAGCGAAAGACCGGCTCGAGCCGCTCGACCGCTTCGTCCGGCCCACCGATCATCAGGTTGTAGCCGACCTCCAGTCCCCACACGCCGCCGCTGACGCCGATGTCCAGAAACAGTACGTCACGCTCCGCGCACAGCCGGGCGTGCTCGATCGACTCGACGTACCATGAGTTCCCGCCGTCCACGATGAGGTCGCCGGGATCCAGCGCGTCCAGCAGCGACGTGATCGTCTCCGTCGTCGGTTGGCCGTGCGGGACCATCACCCAGATGGTGCGTGGTGCCGGGAGGGCCGCGACCAGGCCGTCCAACGATTCCAGCGTCTCGACGCCGTCCCTGGCGGCCGCTGCGGAGTTGTCCTCCGAAAGATCGAACCCGCAGACGGAGATGCCGTCCCCGATGAGACGCCGTGCCATGTTGGAGCCCATCCTACCGAGGCCGATAAGACCCAGTTTCATGCCTACCTCGCGCGTTGCAGAGTTGCAGATCCGTGAAACAGGGGCCAGCGAATTGCGGCTCCCCTTCTGAGGGCTGCTAGGAGTCGCTCGCGAGTCGAGCCAGCGCCTCCTCGATGTCCGTGCCGAGGTGGATGCGGGCGACCCGGCGGCCGCGTGCGGCCAGAGATCGGAAGTCTCCAAGCGCCTGAGCGAGCATCAGGCGTCCGAAGCCTCCATCCTGGCCGGGGATGTCGATCTCGACGGGCGGATTCGCCGTCAGGAGAAGGAAGATCCCCGTTGCCGGACCGCCTTTATGGAGCTGGCCCGTGGAGTGGAGGTAGCGTGGCCCGTAGCCGAGCGTCGTGGCAACCTGATGCTCGGAGCGCAGGCGGGCGCGAAGCGCCTCGAGCGCCCCGTCCCGCTCGGCTGTCTCGGCGAAGTAGGGCAGGATCGCGACGTAGTCGCCGCTGGTCGCCAGGCTGGCGATGGTGTCGATCGCTTCGGTAGGGGAACCGTTGGAAGCGGGCAGCGAGTTCGCGCCACCCCAGTAGACGGCGAGACCCCCATCGAGGGCCACCGGCGCTTCATCGACGGGTTCCTCCTCATCCCGCCACTCTGAGAGCACTTCGCGGGCGTTGCGCTTGCTCTCCTCCACGTTGGGTTGGTCAAAGGGGTTGATCTGGAGGAGGGCGCCGGCGGTCGCGACCGCGAGCTCCCAGCGGTAGAACTCGCCTCCGAGTGCCAGGCGGTCGGGCAACTGGAAACGGAGAACCGGGTGTTCCGCTTCCAGCCGGTCCAGGTCGGCGTTCGCTTCGTCAGCCTCGTCCTCGAGGCCCAGCCAGACGAAGACTCGATCGGACCCGTACTCCGACGGGTTGCCGAGCGGCTCATCGGCGATCGGTACCAGCCCACGTCCGTTCTTGCCTGTGCTCTCCGCGATCAGTTGTTCGGCCCAGAGTCCGAAAGAGCCCAGGGCGCCGGTCGCGGTGAAGGTCACCTTGTCGCGGCCCTGGAGGGCGAGGGTGGCCAGCGCCGTCCCGAGCCTCGCGCCCGGATTGTGGCTTGCCGGAACGACCGGACCGCAGAGCGCCCGCATCGCTCGTGCCCGCTCCAGCAGCTCTTCCGTCGCCACGCCGGAGAGGGCCATCGGGACGAGGCCGAAGTACGAGAGAGCGGAGTATCGGCCGCCGATGTCCGCCGGGTTCTCGAAGCAGGCTCGGAAGCTGCACGCGGCCTCTTCGGCCAGTGGGGTCCCGGGATCCGTGATAGCGACGAAGCGGTCACCTCCGGCACCCACCGTCTCCTCGACACGGTCACGGAAGTACCGGTAGAAGCTCATCGTCTCCAACGTCGTTCCGGACTTGCTGGCGACGATAAACAGGGTGGAAGCGAGGTCGATCCGGCTCTCGATCAGGCTGATGGCCTCCGGATCGGTGCTGTCCAGAACGAGCAGCCGCGGCCAGCCCTCCCGCGCACCGAACGTACGGCGGGCCACCTCCGCGGCCAGGCTGCTGCCCCCCATTCCGAGCAGGACGACGGCGCTCGTTCCTTCATCCCGCGCCTGGAGGGCGAAGTCGGCGAGATCCGGGGCCCGTTCGGAGAAGAGGTCGACCGCGTCGAGCCAGCCGAGCCGTCCGCTGATCTCCCTCGCGGCCTCCGGCTCCCAGGCGCCCCAGACGGACGCATCCCGAGCGTAGACCCTCCTTCCGAACTGAGCGCCCTGCAGCGCGGCCAGGGTAGTCTCGACCGCGCTCTCGGCGCCCGCGAGGTCGGCCCGAACGACCGTCAGCGACTCCGCGAGTGCTTCGCGCATCCGGTCCACGATCGTGACCATGAGCTTGTCGAAGGGCTCGATGAACTTCTGAACGCCTTCGTTCTCGAGCTCCCACGTGACTCGATCGAAGTCGATGCCCACTCTCGAGAGCTCCTCCAGGGCCCGCTCGGCTTCGTCAAGGTCGAGCGCTACCGTGTCCTCCACCCTGCCGTGGTCGGCGAATGCCTCGATGGTGGAATCCGGCAGCGTATTCACGGTGTCCGGGCCGATCAGCGGCTCCACGTAGCGGACGTCGTCGTACAGCGGGTTCTTCGTGCTCGTCGACGCCCAAAGCATCCGCTGCACTCGCGCCCCGGCGCCCGCGAGCGCCTGCCACCTGTCGCTCGCCACGATCTCGAGGAATCTCTGGTACGCCAGCTTGGCGTTCGCTACGGCCGCCTTTCCGAGCAGACGCTCCGGCCGCGGCTCCTGGTCCGTTCCCGGGGAGATTCGCCCCCCGAGGAGGAGATCCGTCAGGGAGTCGATCCGACTGAGGAAGAAACTGGCCACCGACGCCACGTCGTCGACCGGCAGGCCTTCCTGGAGGCGCCGCTCCAGGCCTTGGACGTAGGCCAGCGCGATCGCTTCGTAGCTGCGGATGGAGAAAAGCAGGGTGACGTTCACGCTGACGCCGCGGAAGATGCACTCCTCGATCGCGGGTACGCCGGCGGCGGTTCCCGGAATCTTGATGAGGACGTTGGGACGGTCCACCCAGGCGTACAGCCGACAGGCTTCCTCGATGGTGGCGTCCGTGTCATGCGCGAGGTAGGGGGAGACTTCCAGGCTCACGTAGCCATCGACACCCTCGGAGCCGTCCCACACCGGCCGTAGCACGTCGCACGCGTTCTGGATGTCCCTGACGACCAGCTCCTCGTAGATGTTGCGCACCGAGCGTCCCTCGGCCACGAGCTCCGAGATCTGGTCGTCGTAGTCGTGCCCCTTGGAGATCGCCTTGTTGAAGATCGCCGGGTTGGACGTCACTCCCCTCAATCCGTCGTCCCGGACGCGTTGCTCAAGCTCGCCAGAGCGGATCATCCCGCGCGTCAGGTTGTCCAGCCAGTAGCTCTGGCCGTGGCCCAGCAGCTCGTGAAGTGGGTTCATTTCAGCCAGTTCTTCTCGATGGCCAGCACCTTGTCCAGCCGGCGCTGGAACCGTTCCTCCGCTTCGTAGCGGGCTGGGCCGAGTAGGTGTCGTGGGACACGCCGGCGCGCACGCCGGGGACCTTGTTCGCCGCCACGCAGACGCCCACCGCGCTCCCACAGATCAGAACTCCGCGGTCGGCCTCACCGTTCCGGATCGCGAGGGCCACCAGCTCGGCGTAGTCCGGGTAGTCCGCCGATTCCGTGTCGTACGTGCCCACATCCGTGACTTCGTGGCCCTCTTCCCGCATCAGGCGAGCGAGATCCTCCTTGTAGCCGAAGCCCGCGTGGTCCGAGCCGATCGCGATGCGCATGGCCGACTCCTAGCAGGTCGCTGTGTCAGGCGTCCCCGAGCACCCGTCGGGCATGCTCGAGCACGTTCTCGACGGTGAAGCCGAATCTGCGGAACAGCTCCGGCGAGGGAGCGCTGGCCCCGAACCGGTCGATGCCGATCACCGCTCCTCGGTCTCCGACCCACTCCAGCCAGCCCTGGGTGGCGCCCGCCTCGATGGCCAGACGGTTCTCGATCTCCGGGGGAAGCACGGCGTCCCGGTACTCCGCCGCCTGCTCCCGGAACAGGTCCCAGCTCGGCATGCTGACGATCCGTGCATCCACGCCGTCCGTTGCCAGCGCCTCACCCGTCTCAAGGGCGAGCGGCACCTCGGATCCACTCGCGATCAGGATGATGTCGGGCCGCTCTCCCGCCTCTTGCTTGAGCACGTAGGCTCCCCTTCTGAGGCCGGCCGCCCCGCCGAGCACCGAACGGTCGAGGATCGGAAGCTTTTGGCGCGACAACACCAGCATCGTCGGACCATCCAGGCGCTCGATCGCCGCTCGCCAGGCGCAGGCGACCTCCGTGGCGTCGGCGGGCCGAATCAGCTGCAATCCCGGCATGGCACGCAGAGAAGCCAGGTGCTCGATCGGTTGATGCGTCGGACCGTCCTCCCCGAGTCCGATCGAGTCGTGCGTCATCACGTAGATCACGGGCAGGCCCATCATGGCGGAGAGCCGGATAGCGGGGCGGGAGTAATCAGTGAAGACGAAGAACGTGGCGGCGTACGGGCGGACACCGCCGTGCAGCGCCATGCCGTTGCACGCCCCGGCCATGCCGTGCTCACGAACACCCCAGTGAAGGTTGCGCTCCCCGGGTGATTCCGCCGACAGGCTCCCGGAGTTCGCGATGATCGTCTTCGTCGAGCCGGCCAGGTCCGCACTCCCTCCGATGAGCCATGGGATCCGGTCGGCGAGACCGTTCAGGACCAACCCCGAAGCGGCGCGCGTGGCGATCGGTCCATCCTCGGGCGCGAAGCGCGGGATCTCGCTGTCCCAGCCATCGGGAGGGACGCCCGCAACCGCGAGCTCCAGGGCGGCGGCCTCCTCCGGGTACGCGTCTGCGTAGGCGGCAAGCCGGGTTCTCCACGCACCCTCGAGCTCCTGGCCGCGCTCCCCGAAGTCCATGTGATCGGCGACCCTGGGCGGGATGAAGAACTTCGCGTCCTCCGGCCAGCCGTACGCGCGCTTGGTCAGGCGGATCTCCTCTTCGCCGAGTGGAGCCCCGTGGGCATCAGCCGTGTCCTGCTTGTGGGGGGATCCGTAGGCGATGTGCGAGCGCACGACGATGAGGGAGGGACGCGAGCCCTCGTCCCGGGCCGACGCGATGGCGGAGTCCAGGGCGTCGAGGTCGTTGGCTCGATCGCCGATGTTCTGAACGTGCCACCCGTATCCTTCGAAGCGGCGCTCGACATCGTCGGAGAGCGCGAGATCCGTGCTCCCCTCGATCGTGATTCGGTTGTCGTCGTACAGCCAGATCAGCTTGCCAAGACCGAGGTGGCCCGCCAACGACGCGGCCTCGTGCGAGGCCCCCTCCATCATGTCTCCGTCCGAGCAGATGACGTAGGTATGATGGTCCACGATACCATGGCCCGGGCGGTTGAAGACCGCCGCCAGATGAGCTTCGGCCAGCGCCATGCCGACCGATGTGATCACTCCCTGTCCCAGCGGCCCGGTCGTCGTCTCCACACCCGGCGCGTGGAAGGCCTCGGGGTGGCCCGGCGTGCGGCTCCCCCACTGCCGGAAGCTCCTTAACTCCTCCAGAGAAAGGTCGAATCCGGCCAGGTGAAGGGTGGAGTAGAGGAGCATTGAGGCGTGCCCCGCCGAGAGGATGAAGCGATCGCGATCGAACCAGTCCGGATTGAGCGGGTTGTAGCGCATCTGTCGGGCGTACAGCGTGTAGGCGATCGGCGCCAACGCCATCGGGGCGCCGGGATGACCGGAGTTCGCCTGCTGCACGGCGTCCATGGCGAGCGTGCGAATGGTATTGATCGAGAGTTCCTCGATCGGCACGTCCTGCAGGTCGACGTCTGCGTCGCGTTCCACCAACACCCCCGTCGCGCCTCCCGCCTCGGCTTCGGCTTCGTTCTCGCGCTCGGTCACTCGCTCCCCCATCTGCTCGAGTGTCTGCCTGGACCGTGGCCGGTGCTCATGCCCATGCCTCGCGGCTCACTTCTCGCCGGCCGTCTCGTCCTCCGCCTCGGAGAGCAATATGGCGACGAGTCGGTTCGTCGCGTCCAGCGCCGCCGTCGCCGCCGTCCGTGCCATCGCTCCACTGAGGGGAACGGCTCCCACGACCTGCGCGGACGGGTCGTTCGAGGTGCGTAGGCAGACGAGGACCACGCGAGTGTCGAACGCGTGCACGACCTTGATGCCGACGAGGCGAAAGTACCCGGGGTCGCCGGTCGCCTCGGAGATCGCGGCGAGTGTGGCCTCGACCGCGAGTCGCGGCTCCAGAATGACGTCGCCCACGCCGCTCGCCTCGCCCACGTACCGGCTCTCCGATTCGTCGGAGTCTTCGTCGGGATCCTGGAGCGCGAGCGTTACGCGCACATCGATGCGGGAGCCGGGGGTTCGACTCGACTCCGCCGAGACAAACCGCAGTCTACGCTCGTAACGAGAAGGCACGTCGCTTGTCCGTCATTGATTGGTTAGCCACCATGGTTGGGCCAGGAGTCGCCATAAGCTATGTCCACGCATTCAAGGAATAAAGACGACCTCGACCAACGGCGTCCTACAAACGCCGGGGAGTGGATGGTCGTCACCGTATCCGGCCACGAGCCCGGTGATGTGGTGGCGAACGCTCTGCTCGAGTTGGGCGGAACCAGCGTCCAGGAGATGCCGGACGGCGGGTGGGCCACGTGGCTCCGGCTTGCCGAGCGACCCGCGTCGACGGAACGACGGGTGCGCGAAGAGCTTGCGACGCGCTTCGGCGGCTCCCTCCGGATCGACTGCTCGATCGCTCCCGACGAGGATTGGCTCCGAGTGTGGCGGCAGGGGCTGGGTCCTCGAAGGGTCGGCGATCGAGTAGTCGTCGCACCATCCTGGAAGGCAGCGGCGGTCGAGTCCGCAGAGCTTCTCGTTCAGCTGGATCCGGAGATGGCGTTCGGCACCGGCGAGCACGGCAGCACGCGGACGGCGATCCGCCTCCTTGCCAGCACGGTGAGAGCCGGGCAGAAGGTCCTGGACGTCGGGGCGGGCAGCGGGATCCTCTCCATCGTCGCGGCCAAGCTCGGCGCCGAGGTGCTGGCCGTCGAGGCCGATGTCGAAGCCGTGCGCACGGCGGAGATCAATCTGAGGCGAAACGGCGTCGATACCCGGGTGCGGCTCGTGAATCTCCGAATCACTCGGAGCGTCCTCGATCTTCTGCGCGGGGTATCGTTCGACCTCATCATCGTGAACGTCGAGCGGAGCTTTACGGAACCCCTCCTGCCGACGCTCGCGTCACTGATGACGGAGGGCGGTGAGTTGATCGTGGCCGGGATCCTGGAAGAGGAAGCCGCCGCCGTGCGGCAGGCGGCCGGGCTCGCCGGTCTTGAGGTGGGACCCATGAGCACCGACGACGGGTGGTGGGCCGGCGCCTTTACGCTCGTAGCGGCCGAGGCCTAGCTTCACGTCATGCGAGGCAACGAAGCTCCGTGAACGCCTGGACGACCCTTTGTGCGCCCGGCCTTCCGACGCATCCAGGGGCACCGGTGACCGTCGACGGCGATGAGGTCCGGCACATCCGCGCCGCTCGGCTCCGGCCCGGCGCGGAGCTCCGTCTTACGGACGGGGAAGGCCTGCTGTGGGCGGCAAGGCTGGACTCACTCGCCAGAAATCAGGCCCGGTGCGTGCTTCTCGAGAGGATCTCTCCGCCCCCCGACCTGAAGCTGGAGCTAGCGTTTGGCATCGGTTCCAAGCAGCGAACCCTCTGGCTCGTCGAAAAGGCCGTCGAGCTCGGCGTGCTGGGCTTGCAGCCGATCGAGTTCCGGCGCTCCAGCTCCGTATCGGATGCCGCACGGGCGCCCGTCTTTTGGGAGAAGGCGAGGCGCAGGGCGACCGCCGCCCTCACGCAGTGCGGAGGCTCCCGGCTCCCGACGGTGGGGGCGCCTTGCTCTCTGGAGGAGTACCTGGTGGGCCTTGCTTCGAGGCGGGACGATCTCCGAGTCGCTCTGGAGCAGCACGGGGAAGATGTACTGCTGGAGCTGCTGACGAGCCGGCCTGGGGCCGACGGCTGGATCCGCTTCCTGGTCGGGCCCGAGGGAGGGATGGCACCGGCGGAGCAGGCCGCCTGTCGGGCCGCGGACTTTCGCTTCGCGACGCTCGGCGAGAGGGTTCTGCGGTTCGAGACGGCGGCGATCGCTGCCGCTACGGCGGCCAGTCTGATCGCGGGGCCGCCGACGTCGTTGGTCCGGCGCAAGCCTTCCCGAGAGAGGGACGCCGAGGCGGCTTCATGAGCTGCATCTTCTGTGGGATTGCGAGGGGAGAGGTTGAGGCCGAGGTGATCGGCGAAGGGGACCGATGGATCGCCTTTCGCGACGTCAACCCCCAGGCGCCGACGCACGTGCTCGTCGTACCCCGCGAGCACATAGAGAGTCTCTCCGGGCTCGACGAGTCACGGACCGAGCTGGCCGGCGAGCTACTCAGGGCTGCGGCCTCCATGGCGCGTCAGGAAGGTCTGGAAGCCGGATACCGAGTCGTTGCGAACACCTGGTCGGACGGCGGACAGACCGTGCCGCACCTGCACCTCCATCTGCTTGGAGGACGCAGGCTACGCTGGCCGCCCGGTTGAGGTGAACGAGGGCCCGGCCGTCTCGGCTGCGGCCGAGAGCGCTCGCGACCACGCCCTTCGACTCCTCGAGTTTCCGCGTGCTCTGGAGCTCGTGGCCGGCCGCGCGGGCAGCTCACTGGGCGCCGAGCGAGTCAGGGCGCTCCGTCCGCTCTCCCATCGGGACGATGTGGAGGAAGCGCTGGCCGCGGCCGATGATATGGTCACGTTTCTCCTCCGCACCTCCGATTGGGCGCCTCCCCCCATCCCGGATGCCCGCGGGGCGCTCAGGCGTCTCGATGTCGACGGCTCCGTGCTCGACGAGGCGGCGTTGAGAGATGTGGCGGTACTGCTCTCGTCGTCTCGGCGGGCCCGCCAGGACCTCCTCCGCCGATCGGACGATTTCCGACGGTTGGCAGCTCTGGGCGGGCGCCTCCTGGAACGGAAGAAGGAGGAGGAACGGCTGGAGCGCTCGATCGATCCCTCCGGCGAGGTCGCCGACCGCGCCTCTCCGGCGCTGGGCAGGCTGCGGCGGCAGATGAGAGACGAGCGGAGCTCGCTCGTGAGCCGGCTCGAACGGTTCTCGGCGGAGCTGCCGGATCGGCTTCGCGTCCCCGACGCCTCGGTCACCGTGCGGAACGGACGGTACTGCGTGCCGATCAGAAGGGAAGGGCGATCCCGGGTCGGTGGGATCGTCCACGACGAGTCGGCGAGCTCACAAACCCTGTTCATCGAGCCCACGTCGGTGATCGAGCCGATGAACCGGATTCGAGAACTGGAGCTCGCTGAGCGCCGTGAGGTCCAGAGGGTGCTTGCGGAGATGACGGAAGAGCTTCGGCCGTTCGCCGCCGAGCTGAGAGAGAGCCTGGAGGTGCTGTCGGAGCTCGACTCGCTATTCGCACGCGCGCACTACGCGTTGGAGCACGGCGGCTCGCGTCCGGGTGTCGGCGCGGAGATTGAACGGGGTCCGTACCGCGTGCGGCAGGGCTACCACCCGATCCTTCGTGCGGTCGAGGAGGGGGCCGTCTCTTTCGACCTCGAGCTCGAGCCGTCCGAGACCGTGCTGCTCGTGAGCGGGCCGAATGCCGGCGGCAAGACCGTCCTTCTGAAGGCCCTCGGGCTGATATCGGCGATGACTCAGAGCGGCATCGTGCCCCCGGTGGGCGAGGGGACGCGCCTGCCCATATTTGAGAGGTTCTTCGCGATCATCGGAGACGAGCAGTCGATCGAAGCCTCGTTGTCGACGTTCAGCGCGCAGGTCGGCATCCTTCGGGAGATCCTGGAAAGGAGCGACGGCCGGTCGCTCGTCCTCGTCGACGAGATCGGCAGCAACACGGATCCCGAGGAGGGCGCGGCCCTGGCGGCCGCGATGCTCCTGCGCCTGGCTGGACAAGCGGCGCTCACCGCGGCAAGCACCCATCTCGGCGATTTGAAGACGCTGTCGGGAGAGGACCCGAGGATCGTGAACGCCTCTCTCCAGTTCGACCCGGGCACGCTGAGGCCGACCTACCGACTCTTACGCGACCGGCCTGGACGCAGCTACGCTCTGGAGATATCCGAGCGGCTCGGCATACCGGAGGACGTTCTGGTGGCCGCCAGAGGCCGGCTGACCGACGAATCCCGCGCCCTGGAGGTCGTCCTCTCGGAGCTGGAGGAGCGCGACGAGGAGGCCGAGACCCTCAGGACGACGTTGGAGGGGGGGCGACGTGAGCTGGAGAGGCAGCAAGATCGGCTGGCGGAGCGCGTGGCGGAAGCGGAGCGCCTCCAGGCGGAGCTGGATCGTCGCGAGCGGGCGCTCGAGCGGGGAGCGCGCCAGAATGCCGAGCGCTACCTGCTCGACGCGAGGAAAGAGGTTGAGGACGCCATCGCCGTGCTGACGGCACGAATGGCCGAAGCGATGGAGGACCTCCGCTCCGCGCCTCCCGAGCAGCGTAGCCGCGTGAGCGAAGCGTCCGGGGCGGCCATAACCGAGGCGCGCCGGGCCGTCGAGCGCGCGATCGAGGATTTGAGAGTCGGCGCCCCCGAGCCCTCGGAGGTCGCCTCGCCGGTTTCTCTACAGGTCGGAGATGCCGTTCGGGTCGCGTCGCTCGGTGGAGTGGGCCGGCTCCTGGAGCTGGGCGACGACCGCGCCATCGTGGAGCTGGGCGGTGTCCGCATCACCGTGGCCCCTCACGTCCTCCGGTTACAGGAGGGGGGCGAGGAGAAACCGGCGCGCCGAGGTACGCTCAAGGCGCCGGTGCTGGAAGCGAGCTCGGAGGTGAATCTCCGAGGACTTAGGGTCGAGGAGATCGAGGCCATCCTGCTGCCCGCGCTCGACGCGGCGATCCATGCGGATCTTCCGTCGCTGCGCATCATACATGGAAAGGGAACGGGAGCGCTCCGCCGACGCGTGCAGGAGCTGTTGGTCGGCGATCGGCGAATCCCGAGCTTTCGCCTCGGCACGCATCGGGAGGGTGGAAGTGGCGTGACCGTCGTGGACTTGTCGGAGCCCGCTTGAAGACCCCGCAGGAAGAGCATTCGTGGTAAGCGACGCCCTCGTCGAAGAGGTTCGCGCCCGCGCAGACCTCGTCGAGATCTGCGGCGAGCATGTCTCGCTCAAGCGCGTCGGTAAGAGCTATCGCGGCCCCTGTCCGCTTCACGGCGGGGAGGGCCCGAACTTCTCGATCGACGCGGAGCGAGGGATCTACAAGTGCTTCGTCTGCGGGGAGGGTGGGGACGTCTTCTCCTTCGTTATGCAGCGACTCGGCCTCGATTTCCCGGAGGCCGTCCGGTACGTGGCCGAGCGCGTGGGCGTGGTGATTCCGGATGAGAGGGATCGCGGGCCCGATCCGTACGCCGGTCTCCGCGAGGTCACCGCCTTCGCGGAGGAGTGGTTTCTGGCTCGCCGCCGGAGCGAAGGCGGTCGGGCCGCACGGGACTACCTGGCGGGCCGCGGCATCGATGACGAGACGGCGGATCGCTTCGCGGTCGGATTCGCTCCGGAGGGTTGGCGAGGGCTCAGGGATGCGGCGCGCGAGCGCGGCGTCGACGAAGCGGCGCTTCTCGAGGTCGGACTGCTGGCCACGAGCGAGCGAGCCGCTGATCCCTACGATCGCTTCCGGAACCGCCTCATCTTCTCCATCCGGGACCTGCAGGACCGCCCGATGGGCTTCGGGGGACGGATGCTCGGACCCGAGGACCGGGAGACGCCCAAGTACATCAACTCGCCCGATTCGCCGATATTCGAGAAGGGTCGCTCGCTCTATCTGTTGAACGCGGCACGCCACGCCATGCGCCGCTCGAAGACCGCCGTGGTCGTCGAGGGTTTCATGGACGCCGTGACAGTGAACCGCCACGGCTTCGACAACGTCGTGGCGCCGCTCGGGACCGCGCTCGCCAGGCCACAGGCGGCGCTGATCGGCCGGTACGCGCCGCAGGCATACCTGGCCTATGATTCCGACACACCCGGTCGCAAGGCGAGCTTTCGCGCGGCGGACACGCTGCTCGAGGCCGGCGTTCACCCGCTCATCGTCACCCTTCCTAAGGGGGAGGACCCGGACTCGTTCGTTCGTCGGCTGGGCAAGGAGCGGTTCTCTGTCTTGCTCGATGACGCGATGGATGCGCTGGAGCTCAAGCTTCGGATGCTCGGGGAGCGCAGCTACTTCGACTCTGCCGAGGGACGGCGCACGGCGCTGGATCATCTGCTGAGCACGTTGCGGGCGGTGCACGATCCTGCACTTCGCGACATCTATATCGGCCGGGCCGCCGAGATGACCGGAGTGCGCCGCGAGACGATCGTGCACGAAGTGGCCAGGGAGCCGAAGCGCGTCGTCCCGCGCTCCCGTCTGCCGGAGAGGCCTCGACGCGGCTCCGGGAAGGCCCGCGGCGACCGCGGGGCGGGGGCTGAGAAGAGCCTTCTTCTGCTTCTGGTGAGAGATGCCTTGTTGACCGAGAGTGCGCCGGATCGTGCCTGGATTTGCCGTGCCCTGGATGATGGCGTCAGAACCGAGCACTTTCAGGACCCGGCGTATCGCGCGCTGTTCGGAGCCCTGAGCGACAGGTACCGGAAGAGCGAGGGCGCGGACGCTGCGGTGCTCGTCGAAGCCGTTCCGAGCGATCTCCGGGGGCTCGTCGAAGCGCTGCTCGGTGACGCCACCGAGCTCACGCACCCGCAGGAGATCTACGAGGCATCCGTGGAGCGGCTCATTTGTCAGCCCGCAGAGCGGCGCCTGAGGGAGATTCGACGCGAGATGAGATTGGCCGACGAGGCCCAGAAAAGAGAGCTTCTACGGGAGCAGATGGAGATACGGGCCGGTCTGCCGGAATCCGAGAAGGCGAGGTTGGCGCTCGTCCTGGATTGGCTGGAACGTCCCGAGCCTTCGGACTTCGAAGAGTGGCGAGAAAATGGATGATACGACGGCCCTAGGCATTTTCGAGGCGCTTCGGAGCCTCGAGGAAATCGACCGTAACATAGCCGGATTCACGGCGCAGCTGGAGGCTCTCTCGCCAGAGCTGTTCGAATCGGAGCGTCGGATTGCCGAATTGGAAGTGCGGGCCGAGGCCGTCGCGAAACGTTCGGAAAAGGCCGAGACCCGCCTCCGCAAATCGGAGCGTGCTGCGAAGGCGGGACGCGAGACCCTGAAGCGCCTTCAGCAACGCGGGCAGGAGGTGCAAAACCTGAAGCAGCACACGGCGGTGCGAGCCGAGACCGATGCGGCCCGTCGGAATCTGGAGGCGGCCGAGGACGAGCAGCTGCAGGGGATGCAGGAGGTCGAAGAGGCGAAGGCGGAGCTCTCCGTTCTGAAGGGCCAGCTCACCGAGGAGCGGGCTGCCTACGAGGGGCTGAAGAGCGAGACGAGTGCACGGCGAGCGGAGCTGGAGTCGGAGATCCTGGTCGAGCGAGATCGCCGTGCGAACCGTGAGTTGAGGCTCGATGGGGAGGCCCTTCGCCTCTATGAATCGGTGCGGGGCGGCAAGACCCGCCATGTGTTGGCCGCCCTCACCCCCGATGGCGTCTGCGGTCACTGCTACACCTTCATTCCGAAGCAGCGTCAGGCCGAGATTCGCTCACGAAACCGACTCCACCTCTGCGAGGGCTGCGGGATCATCCTCTATCCGGTCGAGTGAGCTGCCGGTGACGGAGGCCGTTCGACCACGCCGTCGCTGGATCGAGCCGAGACCGGTCTCTCCCGCCGACGTAGACGCCCTCCGGGAATCCCTCCAACTTCCGCCACTCCTCTGCCAGCTCCTGGTTCGCCGCGGCTGCCGCGATCCCGACGCGGCCCGCGACTACCTTCGCCCCCGTCTCGAGACGCTCTCGCCCCCGGAATCTCTTCCGGACCTGACGGCCGCCGTCGACCGCATCCAGGAAGCGATCGCTTCAGAGGAGACGATCCTCGTACATGGCGACTACGACGTGGATGGCATGACCGCGGCGGCCTTGCTGTACCGGGGCCTGCGAGAGCTCGGCGGACGGGTGGACGCCTTCGTCCCGCACCGGTTGCGGGACGGGTACGATCTGGGAGCGGCTGGCCTGGCCAGGGCGGAGGAGATGGGTGCGGGGATCATCCTCACGGCCGATTGCGGGATGACGGCTGTGGAGACGGTCGACGCGGCGAACGTAGCGGGGCTCGACGTCATCGTGACCGATCACCACAGACCGGGTCTCCGGCTCCCGGCGGCTCTAGCCATCGTGAACCCGCACCGTGCCGACAGCGAGTACCCGTTCGACGGCCTCACCGGAGTCGGCGTGGCCTTCAAGCTGCTTACGGCGCTTCACCGTAAGGCGGACCGGTCTGCAGGCTCGCTGAATCGTCACCTCGACCTCGTGGCGATCGGGACGATCGCCGATAGGGGCCCACTGGTCGGCGAGAATCGGATCCTGGTGAGGGCTGGGCTGAGTGTCCTGGCCCGCACCCGGAACCGTGGTCTATGGGCTCTGATGGAAGCGGCTCGGGTCACACCGTTCGACAACCGGGTCGTCGCCGAGGACGTAGCTTTCCAGCTGGCTCCGCGCCTGAATGCGGCGGGGCGCGTGGGAGCGGCCGAAGAGGGCCTCCGCCTGCTGGTCACCGAGGATGTGGCGGAGGCCGAGGCGTTGGCGTGGAAGCTGGAAGACCACAATCGGCGGCGGCGCGCCACGGACAGACAGGTGACGGAAGAAGCAGAGGCCCAGCTGAGGGAGAGATTCGACCCGGAGCACGATTCGGCGTTCGTGCTTTGGAGCGACGATTGGCACCCCGGGGTGCTCGGCATCGTCGCGTCGCGGATCGCCGAGCGCTTCTGCCGACCCACGGTCGTCATCAGCTTCGACGGGGATCTTGGAAGGGGCTCGGCCCGCTCCGCCGGGGGTGCCAACCTGATCGGCGTCCTCGATGAGTGTTCGGCTCTGCTCGAGCGCTACGGAGGGCACCGCGAGGCGGCGGGGCTGGATGTCCGGCGGGAGGCCCTGGAGGAGTTCAGGCGGCGGTTCATACGCGAGGTGTCCGCCCTGTCGACCGGCGCGGTCATAGGCGATGATCCGGTCGGCGCGCTCCCGGCCGGAGCGAGGCCCGTGGTGGGCGAGGTGCAGGAGCTGGAGATTGACCTTCAGGTTACGCTCGCCGAGGCCGAAGACCCGATCCACACCTGGCTGCGTCACCTGGAGCCCTTCGGTTTCGGGAATCCGCGACCCGTGCTTCTCGCGAGGGCCGTGCGCTTCGACGATCTGGCCCGTGTGGGCGCCGACGGATCGCACCTCAGGGCTTCCATCCTCGGCGAGGAGGGCGGCAGGCTTCCGGCGATCGGCTTCGGGATGGGCGATCGAGCCGCTGAACTGCGGGAAGGCAGCTGGGACCTCGCCTTCGAGCTGGTTGAGGACCAGTGGCAGGGCCGACGCCGTACCCAGGCTCGTCTGCTGGACGCCCGCGGCGCTTGAGACTGCGCATCGTCGCCGGAGAGCTCGGCGGCCGCGTGATCCTCGTCCCCCGGCGGCCGGAGCTCCGCGCGACGGCCGATCGAGTGAGGGAGGCGTGGTTCAGCGCGCTCGGCGCTCGGCTCGAAGGGGCGGCCGTGGTCGACCTGTTCGCCGGGTCGGGCGTTCTGGGGATCGAGGCGCTCTCGCGAGGAGCGATTCGGGTCGATTTCGTGGAGACGGACCGCCGGCTTGTCGCCGCTCTGACGTCGAATCTCGAGGGACTGGGAGTTAGCGACGGCGGACGCGTGCGGCGTGCGGATGTGTTCACGTTCCTGGAGTCGCACCGGAGTCGCCGGTGGGATGTGGCGCTGGCCGACCCGCCGTATCGTAAGGGACTGGCGAACCGCTTGGTCGACCTGTTCCGAGAGCGACCGTTCGCCGACGTCCTGTGCGTCGAGCACGAGCCGGGAGCCCTGGCAGGCGAGCGCGAGATCTCGTGGACGCGCCGTTACGGCGATGTCGAGCTGACGTTCCTGACAGCCGGGAAGACCGGCTCAGAAAGGGAGACGGATCAGTGAGCAGAGCGGAGAGGACCGCGGTGTATCCGGGCTCTTTCGACCCCATCACACTGGGGCACGACGACATCGTCCGCCGGAGCCTGAAGCTTGTGGACCGGGTGATCGTGGCCGTGGCCGAGACAGCGACCCAGGCGAAGTCGTCGCTCTTCGACCTGGAGGAAAGAGTCGCGATCCTGGAGCGTGTGTACGACGACGAGCCGAGAGTCACGATCTCGTCGTTCGAAGGGCTTCTCGTGGACTTCGCTCGCACATCCGCCGCCCCGATCATCATTCGCGGTCTCAGGGCCGTAAGCGACTTCGAGTACGAATTCCAGATGGCGCTCATGAATCGATCCCTCTGGCCGCAGATCGAAGTGATCTTCATGACGCCGGACAACAGGTACACTTTTTTGAGCTCTTCCCTCGTGCGCGAAGTGGCCCGCCTCAAGGGCGACGTGACCGCCTTCGTTCCTCCCACCGTCCTGGAAGCGATGGTGGCTCGCATCGGTCCGAGCGTTGCCGGCGGATGAGACCTGGGAGCGTGCGGACGCCCCCCGCGGAAGCCGTGTCGAGCGGGCAGGCCGAGTTTCTGAGGTCGCTCGCCACGCGAGCGGCCTCTCTGGGCCGGCGAATCGGGTTTCCGGAGCTCAGAGACGAGCGGACGATCGAGGCCATCGCCAGGCTTTCGGTCGAAGGCATCGTGCACCCGGTGGCTTTGGGTTCGGGCGCCGAGCTGCACCGGTTCCGCGAGGCTTTACCTGACATCGAGTGCCTGGACATCGCCCGTCCGCCGGCCGACGCACCGGCCGTGCCGCGCGAAGGGTGCGATGAGGGGTCGCCGCTGGAGGTGGCGGCGGGCCTCGTTCGCTCAGGCTGGCTGGACGGGGCGGTGGCCGGCGCCGAGGCCGAGACGGCGACGGTGATTCGGGCCGGGCTCCGCTGCATAGGGATGGCGTCCGGGACGGAGGTCGTGTCCAGCGCCTTCTACATGCTGCTGCGCGAGCCGACGCCGGTGGGATACTCCGTGCTCACGTTCGCCGACGGCGGCGTCCTCCCCGACCCGACGCCTGCCCAGCTCGCCGAGATCGCGGAGCAGGCGGCGCGAGCACGGCGCACGATCGTCGGAGACGAGCCGCGCGTCGCCTTCCTCTCCTACTCCACCCACGGCTCCGCCGAAGGGGCCTCGGTCGACCGCGTTCGCGAGGCTTTCCGTCTGTTTCGGGAGCGCTGTCCCTCCGTCGCCGCGGACGGGGAGCTCCAGGTCGACGCGGCGCTCATGCCGAGTGTCGCGGCACGCAAGGCTCCCGGTTCGGCGTTGGGCGGCGACGCGAACGTGCTCATCTTCCCGGACCTGGACGCCGCCAACATCGCCTACAAGCTGGTGCAGCGGTTGGCCGGGGCCGAGGCTCTCGGCCCGATTCTGCAGGGGTTGGCGCGTCCCCTGAACGACCTGTCTCGCGGAGCGGTCGCGGAGGACATCGTCTACGTCGCCTGCATCACCGCGCTCATGGCCGCCTGACGGCCAGCCGCGAAGGAGTCGGCCGAGAGGAAGCGATGAGAGCCGAAGCGCCCGGGCATCGGCGTGCCAAGCGGTCGCTCAGCCAGAACTTCCTGATCGACCGGAACCTGCAGGAGAAGATCCTCCGCGAGCTGGATGCGGTTCCGCAGAACGTGGTGCTCGAGATCGGGGCGGGGCACGGAGAACTGGGCGGTCGCCTTGCTGGCAGGGTGGTGGAGGTCATCCTCGTCGAGAAGGATGACGATCTGGCCCCGGAACTGCGTGACAGGTTCGCTGACGACGAGAGTGTGCGGGTGGTTCACGATGATGCCCTCGACGTCGACCTCTCGGCGTTGATTCCGGCCGGTCGGACCTACCGGGTGCTCTCCAATCTTCCCTACGCGATCACGACTCCGCTCCTGTTTCGCATTCTGGACATGCGCCCTCCATCGGAACGGGTCGTGGTGACGGTGCAGCGAGAGGTGGCTGAGCGGATCGTGGCCGAGCCGGGGTCGAAGACGTACGGGGCGCTGAGCGTCGGCGTACAGGTGCGGGGAGCTCCGCGGGTCGCCTTTCGCATCGGCAGGAACGCGTTCCGCCCCGTGCCCGCGGTGGACTCGGCTGTCGTCGTGATCGATCCCGATCCGGGGGCGCCTGCCCCCGCGGAGGAGGCGGCGCTGCGCAGGCTGACTCGGGTGGTCTTCGGCCAGCGGCGGAAGCAGCTGCAGAGAATCCTGCGAAGCGCCCCTGAATATCGTCTGTCCCGGCGTGAGGTCGAGCAGCTAGCGGCGAGCGTCGGCTTCGATCCCCGCGACCGGCCCGAGACGCTTCATCCACAGGAACTGCGTACGCTTGCCCGCGGCCTGATCGATCATGTTGAGAAGCGGAAGTAGCGTCCATATCTTGCTTGTGAAGGATTTCACAAGCGTCTTGGGAGCGTGAAAAAGATCTCCGAGTCGGCCGTTCGCCGCCTTTCTCTATACCTCCGTCTGCTCAGGGTCGTCGCCGGAAAGCAGGAGCTGATCTCGAGCCAGGAGCTCGCCGAGCGGAGCGGGGCCACCTCGGCCCAGGTCCGCAAGGATCTGAGCCTGTTCGGCTCCTTCGGCCAGCGGGGTCGAGGGTACGAGGTGCACGAGTTGATCGAGACCCTGGAGGGGATCCTGGGGCTGGGTCGACGTTGGCGGGTCGCCATCGTCGGAGTAGGCAAGCTTGGTTCCGCGCTGCTGGGTTATCGGGAGCTCGGTCAACGCGGTTTCGATGTGGTGGCTGCCTTCGACGTCGACGCGCGCAAGGTGGGGGAGAGCCTCAGCGGGCTCGACGTGAGCGGCATCGAGTCGCTCGAGCGCGTCATCCGCGAGCGGGAGGTGGAGATCGGGATCATCACGACTCCGCCCGAGGCCGCGACGGACGTGGCCGACCGTCTGGCCAGGGCCGGAGTGTCGGCCATTTTGAACTTCGCGCCGGTGAAGATCGGGGGGAACGAGGGGACGGTGGTCCGGACGATGGACCTCGCACTGGAGCTCGAGGGGCTCACGTTCGCGCTCACCTCTTCCCGCGAAGGGGAGCGCTCCAACGCATGAGGGTGACCGGGTGAACGATCCGGGCCTGCGTTTCTCGGAGAGCTCGTCGCTCGTTGCCCATGCGCTCAGCCTGATCGAGGAAAAGCCGCAGCACACCTCCAAGATCGCCGGCCGCGTCTTCGGCCTGAGGAACGGGCCTCCCGGGTTGGCGGCACGTCTCGTGTTCGAGCTGCTGGCCGAAGATCACCGGGTGGAGGTCGACGGCGACGGCGTTTGGCGGCTCGCGGCGGCACCCTCGAGCGCAAAGCAGCGCCTGGATGCGGTGTCGTTCGCCGTGGTGGATGTCGAGACGACCGGCGTGCCGGTCTCAAGAGGGGGCCGAATCATAGAGATTGCGCTGGCGGAGGTTCGGGGTGGGGTGATCCGGGACGAGTTCACCACGCTCGTGAATCCCGATCGTCACGTGCCGCGTTGGGTCTCGGGGCTCACCGGCATTTCCGGAGAGATGGTGGCCGACGCGCCCAGGTTCCGAGATATCTGCGACGATCTCAGGGAGAGGCTGGAAGGCCGCGTGTTCGTGGCTCACAACGCGGCCTACGACTGGGCCTACGTGAGTGCCGAGATTCAGCGGTCCCGGATGATGATCCCGAACGGACCTCGACTCTGCACCGTCCGGCTTGCCCGGAAAGCACTGCCGGGCTTGCACCGTCGTGGCCTCGACTCGCTCGCGAGGTACTACGGAATCGAGATCGACGGTCGTCATCGCGCGTGGGGAGATGCACGGGCGACGGCGCTCCTGCTCATCCGGCTGCTGGCCGAGGTCGAGCGGGCGGGTGTCGAGCACTGGGCCGAACTGCAGAGCTGGATGTCCGAGCGTCCGAAGCGCCGCCGGCGACGGCGGGGGATCGGATGATCGTCTGCGAGGACGGTGGGGTGCGCGTTCGCACGGTGGATGCCGGGCGGCTCAAGCTGGATGGTGGCGCGATGTTCGGGGTCGTTCCGAAGCCGCTGTGGACGCGCCAGATCGCGGCGGACGAGCGTAACCGGATACCGCTGGCCATGCGCTGCCTGCTCGTAGAGACCGGCGACGAGGTGGTGTTGGTGGATACCGGCCTGGGCAACAAGGAGGATGACAAGTTCAAGGAGATCTACGGAATTCGTAACGAGGGCCGGCCTACGAGACTAGAAGATTCGCTCAGGAAGGCCGGTGTGGATCCCGAAAACGTGACCCACATCATCTGTACCCACCTTCACTTCGATCATGCCGGCGGGAGCACAATGCTGTGCGATGACGGGGCGATCCGTCCCTCGTTCAGCCGGGCCCGCTACCTGGTTCGACGTGGCGAATGGGAGTTTGCACACGAGGTGAACGAACGGGTGAGAGCCAGCTACATGCCGGCGAGTTTCGAGCCGTTGGCGGAGGCGGGCGTGTTGGAGTTCGTGGACGAAGACGTGGAGGTGGCGCCCGGGATCAGCGTCGTGCGCACACCGGGCCACACCCCCTACCACCAGTCGGTGATCGTGCGTGCGGGCCGACACACGGTGTTCTATCCCGTGGATCTCGCCCCGACCAACGCCCACCTCCGGCTTCCCTGGATCATGGGATACGACGTGGAGCCGCTGGTCACGCTGGAGAGCAAGCGCACTTGGCTGACCCGGGCCGGAGCGGAGAACTGGCACATCGTTCTATGCCACGATCCGAGGGTGGCCACGGGCGTGGCGCGGCCTCGCGCGGGCGGTGGCTGCGAGCTGACGGACGTGCGCTACGACGGCGAGTAGCGTGCGGGTAGTGCGAGTGCGAAGATCGAACCCGAGAGGACGGTGAAGATAATGGACAAAGAGCATACAGCGGTCATAGTCGGTGCGGTCCGCCTGCCCACGGGCCGGTTCCTGGGCGGGCTCGCCCCGCTGAGCGCTCCGGCGCTGGGCGCGAAAGCGATCGAGGCCGCGGTCGAGAGGTCGGGTGTGCCGGTGGAGGAGATCCAGGACGTGATCATGGGGAACGTGATCCAGGCGGGCGTTGGACAGGCGCCGGCCCGCCAGGCGGCCATCCTGGGCGGGATTCCCGAGACGGTTCCGGCCGTAACGATCAACAAGGTGTGCGGATCCGGCCTCAAAGCTGCGATGCTGGCTGCCCAGGCCATTCGCGCCGGGGACAACCAGGTGATCGTCGCCGGAGGCATGGAATCGATGTCGAACGCCCCCTATCTCGTTCGCGGGTATCGAACGGGGGTCAAGTTCGGCGATCGCCAGGTGATCGATGGCCTGATCAACGACGGGCTCTGGTGTTCGTTTGGCGAGTGTCACATGGGCGGCTACGCGGAGTACACGGCCATGAAGGCCGAGATCAGCCGGGAGGATCAGGACGAGTTCGCGGTAGCCAGCCACCAGAAGGCGGTGCGAGCCATCGATGCCGGTGAGTTCGACGCCGAAATTGTTCCCGTCGAGGTGCCGGGCCGTAAGGGTTCCGTGGTTGTCGACACGGATGAGCCGCCGCGGCGCGACACGTCGATTGAGGCCATGGCGAAGCTGAGGCCCGCGTTTGGTGCCGATGCTCCCCCCGAGGTCCAGGAACTCAGCGTCACGGCGGGCAACGCCCCGGGCCTCAACGATGGGGCCGCGGCCACGGTCATCACCTCCGAGGCGTTCGCTGCGGTGCACGGCCTGGACATCCTCGCACGAATCTCGGCATATTCGGTCGGCGCGACGGCTCCCCGCGACCTCTTCTTCGCTCCGGTCGTGGCCGTGCGAAAGCTGATGGAGGCCGAGGGCACCACGGCGGGCGATTACGGGCTCTACGAGATGAACGAAGCGTTCGCCGTACAGGTCCTGGCCGACGGCCGTCAGCTGGGAGTGGATTGGGACCGCGTCAACGTCCGGGGCGGTGCCGTGGCGCTAGGGCACCCGATCGGTGCCTCGGGGGCGCGCATCCTCACGACGCTCGTGCATGCAATGCGGGATCGAGACGTCGACAAGGGCCTTGCAACGCTCTGCCTGGGCGGCGGAAACGCGGTCGCGATGAGCGTAGAACTCGCTTGATACTGACTATGATAACTGCAAACAAAACAATATCATCCGGAACACGTACCGCTCGCATCGAGCGGAGTCTCCCGCGGGTGTTGGCGGTCGTGGTCTTCGCGGCGCTGACGGCGATCGGAGCGAAGCTGGCGGTGCCTCTACCGGGCACGGCGGTACCGTTCACCCTGCAGGTCTTTGCGGTTCTGCTGAGCGGCATCGCTCTCGGGCCGCGCCTCGGCGCGACCAGCCAGTTGCTGTATCTGGGGGCCGGCATCGCCGGCCTTCCGGTTTTCATGGCTGGAGGAGGCCTGGCCTA
>JBDHIM010000182.1:0-4099 GCA_039587445.1 Gemmatimonadota bacterium | reverse complement strand
AGCGCGGCCGTTCTGGAGTCGAGAAGTCGTCGGCGACCTCACGCGCCAGGCGGGCGGCCGTCCGGTTCATCTCCAGGATTCGGTCCTGAAGGCCGTACTCGGCGACGCTCAGGCGATTGGCCCGGAAGGTGTCCGTCTCGATGACGTCACAACCCACCTCGAGGAACGAAGCGTGGATCTCGCGGATGACGTCCGGGCGCGACAGGACCAGGTAGTCGTTGCAGCCCTCGAGCGAGGGCCCGCCGAAATCGTCCGCCGAGAGGTCCCGGGTCTGGACGCTCGTGCCCATCGCCCCGTCGAACACGAGGATTCGCTCTTCGAGCGCTTGGAGAAAGGCGCTACGCGTCATCAGACTCTCTGGTCACCGACAAGAGCAGCGGCGAGACGAGAAACGCCCCGCCGACCGGTCGTCGTGCGGGGCGCAGAATACAGCAAGATCCGTTCTGTCCCGGCACTTTAGACCCTTTGGCTCGCGGCAGGTTCTTCTCGCCGCGCGGCGGTGGCAAGCGGCCACAAATCCGTCCGCCGTCCTACACGATATCGCCGCAAAATTGCCTCCAGGCGCCCCCCCGGGTCAAGCGGAGCCGTCGGAATGGGGCAGGGACATTGTCAGCCACGGACACTCGATTCAGATTCCTGTGCACGGTCGCTCCCCCTGTCACGTAACCCCGAACAGGAAGCTGGTCGCATGCGACGGAACCGCATACCCTCTCGCTCGTCTCTCAACCTGCTCGCCGGAATCATCCTCCCGCTCGCCCTCGGAACGGCCGCCGTAGGTTCGGTCACCCCGTTGAGGGGGCAGGACGCCGGCGGGAACATCGTTTACGACTCCACCCTCTTCAACGCGTTGAGCTACCGCATGGTCGGACCTTTCCGGGGCGGGCGCTCGACGGCGGTGACCGGGGTCCCGGGCGAGGTCCACGCCTTCCTGATGGGGACGACCGGAGGCGGGGTGTGGAAGACGGATGACGCCGGGATGCACTGGCGGAACATCTCGGACGGCCACTTCGGCGGCTCGATAGGGTCGGTGGCGGTCGCACCCTCCGACGCCAACGTCATCTACGTGGGCACCGGGAGCGACGACATCCGGGGGAACACTTCGACCGGTCGAGGCGCGTGGCGGTCCACGGACGGCGGCAAGTCCTGGAGCTTCATCGGGCTGGCCGAGACGGGTCAGATCGGGCGCATGCAGGTACACCCGAACCATCCCGATCTCGTGTACGCGGCGGCCCTCGGCCACCCGTTCGGAAAGAATCCCGAGCGCGGGATCTTCCGCTCCCGCGACGGGGGGGCGACGTGGGAGCACGTTCTGGCCCTGAACGACAGCACCGGAGCCTCCGATCTCTCGATCAATCCCCGCAACCCGCGTGAGCTGTACGCCGGCATGTGGAGGGGCGAGCGGAAGCCGTGGGCCTTGATCAGCGGCGGCGCCGAGGGCGGCGTCTACAAGTCCACGGACGGAGGAGACAGCTGGGAGAAGCTGGAGGGCGGACTCCCCGCCGGCGTCGTGGGCAAGGTGGGGGTCGCCGTCTCGCCCGCGGATCCGGAGCGCGTCTGGGCGATCATCCAGCACGAGCCGGATGGCGGCGTTTGGCGATCGGACGACGCGGGGAAGACCTGGGCTCGCGTGAACGGCGACAACTCGCTGCGGCAACGGGCTTTCTACTACACGCAGGTGGTGGCGGATCCGAGCGACAAGAACACCGTTTGGGGCCTGAACGTACGTCTGCACCGATCGATCGACGGGGGGGCGAAGTTCGAGGAGGTGGCGGTCCCCCACGGAGACATCCACGACCTGTGGATCAATCCCGACGACAGCCGGATCATGGTCGTGGGCGACGATGGGGGAGGGCAGGTGACGCTGAACGGCGCCGAGTCGTGGTCCACCTACCTGAACCAGCCCACCGCCGAGTTCTACGATGTAATCGTGGATAACACTTTCCCCTATCGCCTCTACGGCGGGCAGCAGGACAACACGACAATCAGCGTGCCCGCCTGGCACACGAGAAACGCCCTCAGCGCACGCGAAGGCTGGGAGAACATCGGCGGTTGCGAGACCGGTCCTATCGGCCTCCATCCCGATCACCCGGAGATCGTCTACGGAGGGTGCTACAGCGGGATCATCGACCGCTGGGACCGCACGACGCAGCAACGACGTTGGATCCAGAACTACACGCAGGAGCAATCGGGGGAAGCGGGCTACAACTTGAAGTACCGGTTCCAGTGGGTCTCGCCCATCGTGGTCTCACCCCATGACCCCAGCGTCGTTTACCACGCCTCCCAGTACGTGCATCGAACGACCGATGGCGGGATGAGCTGGGAGACGATCAGCCCCGATCTGACCACGAACGACCGCGCACTTCAGGACTACGCCGGCGGTCCGGTCGATCATGACATAACGGGGGTCGAGGTCTTCAACACGATCTTTTCGCTCGCCGTGTCTCCGCACTCGGAGGACGTGATCTGGGCCGGGACGGATGACGGCCGCGTGCACCTCACCCGCGATGGGGGCACCAGCTGGTCGGACATCACCCCTCCAGGCATGCCCGAGCGCGGGACGGTCGACGAAGTCGACCTCTCCATCCACCAGCCCGGGCGGGCGTTCGTGGCCGTGCAGCGATACCGGGAGGATGACTGGCGCCCGTACGTCTTCCGCACGGACGACTTCGGGGGCACGTGGGAATCGCTCGCGACCGGGACCAACGGGATCCCCGTCGACTATCCCGTGCGCACGGTTCGGGAGGATCCCGAGCGGCGAGGGCTGATCTACGCCGGGACCGAGTTCGGCGTCTTCGTCTCCTTCGATGATGGGCGGAACTGGCAGTCCCTCCAGCTCGACCTTCCGATCACGCCGGTCACCGGAATGCGGGTGGCGCACGACGACCTGATCCTCTCGACCCAGGGCCGCTCCTTCTGGATTCTGGATGACGTGACGCCGCTGAGGCAGCTGGATCCGGCGGTGGCGGGATCGGCCGTGCACTTGTACGCGTCGCGCACCGCGTACCGGAGCAACGCGCACACCGGCGAGGAGGAGGACGTGTCGCCGGCCGGCCTCCCGGGGAAAGCGCTCATCCACTTTTACCTGGCGGAGGAGCCCGAGGGAGAGGTGCGCATCCGGATCCACGACTCCGCCGATCGACTCGTGCGGGCTTTCACGAGCGATTCGGCCACGGCCGAAGAGGAGCGGATCGGCAGGATGAAGGTGAAGGCCGGGATGAACCGACTCGGGTGGGACCTCACCTATGCCGGTCCGATCACCCTGAAGAAGGCGGTGATCTCCGGCTACGAGGGGGGCGTCAAGGCGCCGCCGGGCACGTACACGGTGAGCCTCACGGCGGTGGGGGAGACCCTGGCGCGTTCGCTCGAGGTGGCGGCGGATCCGAGACAGCTGCGGGTCGCCCAGGAGGACTACGAGGAGCAATTCCGCCTGGCGGTCGCGATTCGGGATACGGTGACGCGGGTCTACGACGGCCTGCGCCAGATCCGCTCCGTAAGCGAGCAGGTGACGTCGATCGGCGAGCGCATCGTGAAGGAGGGCTATCCGGCGGAGCTCGGAGAGCTCGCGGACACCGTGGGGGCGAAACTGGGGGCCGTGGAGGATGCCCTCCGGCAGACGAAGAACGAATCCAATCAGGATGCGCTGCGCTATCCGCCGCGGCTGGATACCCAGTACCTGAACCTCTATGCCTACGTGACGGGGGAGGACAACTACAGCTTCGGCGGCTCGGACGGGCGCCCGAGTGCCGGCGCCTACGAGCGGTTCGAGGACCTGAACGCGGAGTGGGCCATCCTCCGGCAGCGGCTGCGGATCGTTCTGGAGACCGATGTGCCCGCCTTCAACGAGGCTCTGCTGCGGAATGGGGTCCAGGCCGTCATCGTGCCGCGTGGCGGCAGCCGGCCCCTCGTGCCGTGAACGAGTGTTTGAGTGTTTGCCTGACCAGGTTCGCCGGCCGAGTTTCGTTCCGATGGCCGCGATCACCCGCATGACAGGAGGTACCGTGGGCGCCCTCAGTCGACTCTATCGCTTCGCGTCACTCATCGCGTGGGTCACGCTCCTTCTCGGCAGCACGGCGCGGCCGGCCGAGGCTCAACAGACGGC
>JBDHIM010000029.1:0-22628 GCA_039587445.1 Gemmatimonadota bacterium | reverse complement strand
GTGCAACGTGCTCAGCTCCAGCGTTCGGGTGTCGGATCCCGTGCCAGCAGGTGCGTCAGCGCCTGAGCGGGCGCAACGCCCTCGTATAGTAGCGAGTAAACAGCGCTCGCGATCGGCATCTCCACGTCGTAACGGCCGGCGAGCTCCACTGCCGCCCGCGTGGTTCGGATCCCCTCGACCACGTTGTGCATCCCCGCCAGCACCTCCTCCAGCGAACGCCCCGCCCCGATCGCCAGGCCCACCGTGCGGTTGCGGCTCAGATCGCCGGTGCACGTCAGGATAAGATCCCCGATCCCGGCGAGGCCCGCCAGCGTATGCTCCTCGGCGCCGAGCCGCGTCGCAAGCCGGCCGACCTCTGCGAGCCCGCGTGTGATCAAGGCCGCTCGGGCATTGTTTCCCAACCGGAGCCCGTCGCTGATCCCGGCGGCGAGCGCGATCACGTTCTTGAGCGATCCACCCAGCTCGGTGCCCACCACGTCGGCAAGCGTGTAGATGCGAAAGTGATCGTTCTGAAACAGCCGCTGAACCTCGTGTCGGTTCGCCTCGGACGAGGAGGCGGCGGCGCAGGCGGTCGGCAATCCCCGCACGAGCTCCTCGGCGAAGCTCGGACCCGATAGCACCACGCAATCCGCCGCCGTGCCATCGCCAAGCACCTCCGAAAAAAGCTCGCTCATCCGCAGGTCGGTCCCGACCTCGATGCCCTTGGAGGCACTCACCAGGATCGGTTCGCCCGCCAGGTCTGGCTTTGCTCGACCCAGCACCTCTCGCACATGGTGAGACGGGACCACGCAGACGATAACGCCCGCTTCGGCCACCGCCTCGGAGACCACGGTCGTAGCTACGAACGGCGCCAACTCGATCCCTGGCAGGTACTTCGTGTTACGCCGGTCTCCGTTGATCTCCTCGGCGACGGCCGCGCTGTGAGCCCAGGTGGTGGTTCTCGCCCCGTTCCGGGCCAGCACGTGAGACAGCGCCGTGCCCCAGCTTCCGGCTCCGAGAACACAAACCGCCCGGCTCACGGCTCCTCTCGATTCGGGGACTCGCGCGGCGTCTCCCGGTCGGCCTTCCTCGATGGGCGCAGCGCTCGAAAACCGAGCTCTTCGCCGTGGACGAGACGAACCAGATTGGCGCGGTGCGTCCACCAGACGAAGCTTGCGATCCCCAGCGAGAAGACGATCGTTTCGATCGGCGCGTCCTCGAAGTAGGCCAGAACGGGAACCAGCGCGGCGGCTATCAGTGATGCGACGGACACGAAGCCGGTGATGAGGACGAGGCCTACCCACACCAGCATCGCGATCGTCGCCGCGATCGGAGCCAGGGCCAACATGACGCCGGCCGCTGTGGCCACCCCCTTGCCACCGCGCAGGCGCAAGAAGACTGACCAGACGTGTCCCGCAACAGCCGCGATTCCGTAGAGAATCGCCAGGTAGGGCCATGCCTTTCCGTCCCACATCGGAAACAGCCACACGGGCAGGAAGCCCTTGAGCACGTCCAGCAGGATAACGGGCACCGCCCCCCACAGCCCGAGCGAGCGATAGACGTTCGTCGCCCCCGTGTTTCCGCTACCGGTCGCCGTGAGATCGACGCGCGCCAGCCGGCCGGCGGCGTAGCCGAACGGGATCGAACCCAGCAGATACGCGGCGATGATAAGTAGCGCGGGTTTCACCTGCGTGCCTCTTCCCGTCTCTTCAGTCGAAAGCGGATCGGCGTCCCGAGGAAATCCCAAGCATCGCGGAAGCCATTCTCGATGTACCTAAGATAGTGCGTGGCCAGATCCTTGGGTCGGTTCAGCCACAGCACGAAGAAGGGTGGCGCCGATGACACTTGGGTTCCGTACAGGATCTTGACCTCGCCCCGAGAGCTCTGAGGCGGTTGGACGCGCCGCGCGAGCCCGGCGAGCGCCCGGTTTACCTCGGCCGTCGGGATTCGCTGCTGGCGCCGCTTCTGCACTTCGAGCGCCATCTCCGCCGCCTTTCGAACACGGAGACCGGTCAAGGCCGACGTCGTGATGATTGGCACCTTGCGCAGGAAGGGGGCACGCTCGCGAAGGTCGCGCTCGAACTGGGCGTGAATGGCAGGCCCGTGATCCTCTCCCAGATCCCACTTGTTGGCCACGAGCACCAACCCGCACCCGGCCTCCCACGCCTGCTCTCCGATGCGGAAATCCTGGTTCGTCACGCCGGCTGCGGTATCGGCGATCAGGAGACAGACATCCGATCGTTCGATCGCTTGGGCCGCGCGAAGGCGACTATAGAACTCGAGCTCGCCCTCCACCCTCGAGCGACGGCGGAGGCCTGCCGTGTCGACCAGACGGACCCGGACGCCCTCCAGATCGAGGTACGTGTCGATCGCGTCGCGCGTCGTGCCCGCCTCCTCGGCCACGATCACGCGGTCCTCGCCCAGAAGCCGGTTCACGTAGCTGGACTTCCCCACGTTCGGCTTGCCGATGACCGCCAGGCTCACAGCATAGGCCTGCTCGGTCTCGGCTTCGCTCTCCGGGAGCAGTCGGATCAGCCGGTCCAGGAGGTCGCCGCTCTGCTTGCCGGAGAGCGCCGCCACCGGCGCGGGCTCGCCGACCCCCAGCTCGTAGAACTCGATGTGAGCGAGCGATCCGAGGGGCTCGTCCACCTTGTTCACGGCCAACACCACTGGCGTGCCCGAGGTCCGAAGGAGATCGGCGATGTGCAGATCGACAGGCGTCACGCTCTCCCGGCCGTCGACGACAAGAAGGATGACATCCGCATGATCTATCGCCGCGAGCACCTGCTGTCGGACTTCCGCATCGATCCCACGCCCGGGCACATCCGTGACGCCGCCGGTGTCTGCGAGCAGAAAAGACCGGCCTCCCCACTCGGCCAAGGCGAATTGACGGTCGCGCGTCACTCCTGGCTCTTCGGCCACGATCGCCACCCGCCGACCTACGATCCGGTTGAACAACGTCGACTTCCCGACGTTGGGTCGTCCGACGATCGCCACGGTCGGAAGCTCGGCCAGTCTGGCCTTAGGCGGGTTGGAGCTCAGTGCCATCTCAGCAAGACGTCCGTCACGTGGTCGCCCGCGCGAATCTCGGCTCCAGGCACGCCGGCTCGAACGTCGTCCAGCGAGACATCGTCGAGGAAGAAGCCGCGCTCGTTGATCGCCGATTTGGAGATAATCGCCAGATCGTAGGGAACCCCGGCACGCAGCGCGTCCAGGTAGTCGGTTCCTGAGACCAAGCCGGCGCTCGTCACCTGAGGTCCGTACATCGAGTTGGGCACGGCGGCCGTTCTGACCTCCACGCCGCACCCAGCCTTCAGCTCGTGGCCGAGCTCCGTAAGAGTCGGCCCCATCGCGGTGCCGGTGGCGAGGAGGATCGTGCGCCCGGTGAGGTCGGGGAGGCGAGGCAGGTCGGCACGGACGGCTTCGCGGAGCTCGGAGATCGCTCCGACACCGTTGCCGACCAGCTCCTCGTTGTCGAAGTACTCCCGTCCGGGCACATCCAGCCCGGCCGAGAGGAACATCTCATCGGATGCGTAGCACCAAGCGTAGCCACGCTCCTCGAGTGCTCGTCGGCGGATCGCGGCCGTTTGGCGAAGCACGCCCGCGCTCTCTTCCGGGGTCATGGGGCGGACGCCTGAATCCTGGTTGAACCGAGTGAGGCCGACCGGCACCACCGATAGCGAGAGCACCGAATCACCGCGCTCGTACAGCTCGAGGATCGTCCGGTCCAACACCGGCCCGTTATTGACGCCGGGACAGAGCACCGCCTGGGCGTGAAAGGCGATCCCGGCAGCCTCGAGCCGATCCAGCTGCTCATTGATCTCCCGGGACCTCGGGTTCACGAGCATCTTCGCGCGCGCTTCAGGATCCGTCGCGTGAACGCTTACGAACAGGGGCGACAGACGCTGCTCCTCGATCCTCTCCCAGTCCGCCTCTCTCAGGTTCGTTAGCGTTACGTAATGACCGTACATGAAGGAGAGCCGGTAGTCATCGTCCTTGACGTAGAGCGTGGTCCGCAGCTTCTCAGACTTTGGATTGCCTTTGACGAAGCAGAAGGGGCACGCGTTCGTGCAGCGCCGTATCAGATCGGCTTCGGGCACCAACCCGAGAGATTCCGAGCCGTCCTTCTCGATCTCGTACGTGATCTGCCGGCCGCCGGGCAGCTCCACCTCCAGCTCCACGAGCTCAGCTGCTTCCAGGTACTGGAGATCGAGGCCGTCCCGCAGCTCCTCTCCATTGAGGCGGAGAAGACTGGAACCGACCTGGATGTCGAGGTCGGCTCCGATCGAGCCTCTTCGGACCTGTGCGACCCGGATCATGCCGGAGGGCCGGCGGCGGCGAGCCCGCGACTCGTTCTTTCGGTCCTTCTCTGCATGGCGAGGCTAGGAGGTCTCCGAGGCCAGGACCCGCTGAGCCTCTTGGAGCTGGAAGACTGGAACGAGCACTCTAACGAGGGCCAGCGCGCCCAACGCCATGACGTAGGCATGGTCCTTCTGCGAGAAGACCTGAACATCCACGTCCGCCACCCTCAGTCGACCGGCCAGGACCTCGGCTTCGGCCTCGTCCGTGCATCGTGCGGCCTCGGCCCACCCGGAGATCAGCCGCACACGCTCGTGATCCCCGCATAATGACGTCCGCCGCCCTCCGCGGCGGCACTCGGAGCACAGGGTCAACCCGCATACCGCGCACCGGTGGAACGCCATGTTGCTCCGATGGCGTGCGCAGACCTGTGGATGATCGAGCAGGCCGCACCAAGGACAGGAGGTCGATGCCTCGGGCCGCTCCCGTCCGCACGACTCGCATGGCGACGTCCCGTCGTGGGTGGACGCCACGCCGCGGGTTCGTCGCCCGCTGCCGGTCATCAGGCGCTGAACCTGAGGAGAGGAGTTGCTCCGACTAGCCGCTCGCGACCTTCTGAAAGCGGAAACCCGCGATCGGCACGCCGCTCGTCATCTCCACCTGGAAGATCTCGGTCTCCCCGTTGGCAGGAATGACGAGCTGAAGCTGCTCGGTGGCGGCCACCTCCCCCTGATGGTCCAGGAATTCGATCGGTACGGTCACCTGGCCGCCAGCCTCTTCGCTTCGCCCCATGACCAGACCCTCCACCACGTACGCGTTGTCACCCCGCTCGCGGAGTTGGACGTTCTCGAGGCTGAAGGCCAGGCCGCCTCGCTCTTGGATGACCTGAAGGGCGAGGACGGCGTTTTCCGTCCGGCTGGCCGTGTTGGCGAGCAGCGTGTAGGCATCGAAGTCGTACGGATACCTCTCGACGAGCAGCCCGCTCAGCTCTGCCGCGAGCTCGACCTCACCGGCTTCGAGAGCCGAGGTCGCCAGATTGTTGAGGGCATCCCGATCGTAAGGGTTCAAGGCTCGAGCCTTCTGGAACGCGGTGACTGCGTCTCCGAAAGACTCGGCCTCGTAGAGCCCCACTCCCACCTGGTTCCACTGGTCGACCGTGAGATCGTCGCGTGACAAGAGTTTGGTGAACGTCGGCTGGGCCGCGGCCGGATCGCCTTCTATCGTAAGAGCCACGGCATAGTTCATCTCGGCCATCACGTCGTTCGGGTGCGCCTCGGCAAAGAGCCGCAGCATCTCGATCGCCTCGGGGCTCCGGCCGGCTGATCGCAGCGCCTCGGCCAGGTTGAGCGACGCGTCCCGAGCCTGATCGCTGGGATCGTCCGCCTCGACGGCACCCCGAAACTGCTCGATCGCGGCTTCCTGGTCACCGAGGTTCTGATACAGAAGCCCGGCGTTGTTGAAGGCCCGCGAGTCCTTCTTGATCGTGTTCGCACTAAGGAAGGAAGCGAGCGCCCCCTCCATGTCACCCGCCTGGTAGTGCTGGATCGCATCGTTGTACGCCGTCGCCCAGGCGTTGAATCTGGAGTTATCCGAGCGTTCCTGGCAGGCCGGGTTCGTACCGACGAATCGGATCAACAGCGCATCGGCCGCCTCGAACTCTCCAAGCCCGATGTTGGCCTCGGCCGCCAGCCACAACGCCGTGGGATCGCCGTCGTCCTGAATCTGCGACTCGAGGTCCGACAACGCCTCCGCGAACAGCGCCCGTTGGGCCTCCGGGTCCGGCGTTTCGCCAGCCGTCGTCAGCTTCTCGACCGCGCCCTCGGTCTGAGCGTTCGACACGAGACGGCACTGGTCCTCCTGTTCCGCTTCCTGTGCCGCAAGATCGTCGGGAACGACGGCGCCAGCCGTCAGGGCCAGGGCGATGGCGACAGGCCGAACGATCGCTCCTGAGTTGTTCATTTGCTCGGACTTCCCTTTCTCGAGTTTCATGTAGCCCCGCGGGTCGGCGGCCTCCCGGGCGCCGGCAGGCAACTTCGACCGCATCCGTCCCCTACGCCAGTACCCCACCGGTCCGCCTTACCCGACTCCTCAGTACCCACCACCTCGCCTCGCGGATCCGCTGCGAATGTCGCTCCCGCACCGGGTTTCGGCAGACGCTCGTCCGCTGTCAGCGCTACTCCCCGGCAGGTCTGCTCCTCAGTAGACGAGGGCGTGCGCCGTGTTGAAGAGAACGACCGTCTCGCCATCGACGAGTTTTCTCTCTTCCCTCAGCTGCAGCGCGGCCGCCAGCGTCGCGCCACCTTCGACGGAGGCACTGACACCGGCTTTCCCCAGCTCGACGGCGGCAGCTTCCGACTCCTCATCGGAGACGGCGAGCGCACCTCCTCCGCTCTCCCGCAGCGCCTTCAGGATCAACCTGTCGCCCAAGGCGGAAGGTACCCTGAGGCCGTAGGCCCGGGTCTTCGCCCCGATCCACGGTTCCGCGGCGTGCGCACCTTCGTCGAAGGCTCGAACGATCGGGGCACAACCATCCGCCTGCACCGCGTAGCAGCGCGTGGTGGCCGCCGCGATGCCCATCGCCTCCAACTCCCCGAGCGCCTTCCAGCTGCCGATCAATCCGGTGCCGCCGCCCGTCGGATAGACGATTGCGTCAGGAGCACGCCAGCCAAGCGCCTGCACGATCTCGAGCATCATCGTCTTCTTGCCTTCGATACGGTAGGGCTCGCGCAGGGTAGAGAGATCCAAGGCCTCGGTGCGGGCCGCATATTCACGTGCTTTCGCCCCGCAGTCGGTGATCAGGCCGTCGACGGACCGCACCTCACCGCCCGCCGCCAGCGTTCGCCTCACGACCATGTCGGGGGTGTCCGCCGGAAGGTAGACTCGGGCCCTCTTCCCGGCCCGGCTCGCGTAGGCTGCCAGCGAGACCCCGGCGTTTCCCGCGCTCGGGATGACGAAGGATGAGGCTCCGTCCAGCACGGCGCGGGTAACAGCCGCCGACAGACCTCGATCCTTGAAGCTTCCCGTGGGGTTGCGTCCTTCGTCCTTCACGAACGCGCGCAACCCCTCCAGGCCATCGATATCACCGAGAGCCAGAAGTGGCGTCGCGCCCTCTCCGAGGCTCACCGGCGTCTCGCCGACAGCGACGGGCAGGATCTCACGGAAGCGCCACATGCCGACATCGCACAACCGCCGGCTCCATCGCTCGATGAGCGCCGGCCCATCCACGCCATCAAGGGCATAGCGTACCAGAAGCGGCTTCGCGCATGCCGGACAGACCGATGTGCCGGGCGCGACCTCCATCCTCTCTCCGCACGCGCCGCACTCCAGGGAGAAGACGGTCACGTTCCGCCGGCCTCGTCGTCCTCCGCGGCTGCCAGCCCAGCCGCCAGGCGACCGGCGGTCGTTTCTCGGCCCAGGATGTAGGCCACGTCGGGGACATCAGGGCCCTGGACGGCGCCGGTCAGCGCGGCACGGACCGGGTGATACAGGGAACGGCCCTTGAGGCCCGCATCCCGTCCCCCGGCGGCAAGCTCTTCCTTCAGCTCATCCCGCGTCCAGCTCTGCAGGGTCTCCCACCGCCGCTCCACTTCGCGCAGCGCCCGACCCGCCGTCGGCTCCCGGAGCGCCTCCAGGGCGTCCGGGCTCGAGAGATCCGGCTCCGGGAGAACGAGCTCACAGACAGGATCGGCGTCGGCAAGGATCTGTATACGCTCCCGCAGAACCTCGGCGAGCGCCCGGAGCTGCCGAGCCTCCAGCTCGAACCGGCCCGCCAACCGGTCGCGGAGCCCTTGCTCCAGTACGTCGATTGACTCGTGCCGGTAGTGCTGGCCGGACAACCACCGCAGCTTCTCGGGATCGACCTCCGGGTTCGCGGCACCTATTCGATCCAGATCTACCTCGACGATCAGCTGGTCTCGCGACAGCACCTCCTTTCCGCTGGGGCTGGACCAGGAGAGGAGGGATAGGTAGTTGAGGAGACCCTCCGGGTGGTATCCCTGATCACGGTATTCCGACAGCCCCGGCGCGCCGGCGCGCTTCGAGAGCTTGCCGCCGCCCGGAGCCAAGACCGATGGCAGGTGAAGGAACTCGGGAGGGTCGGCCTCGAGCGCTTCGTAGAACAGCACCTGCTTGGGCGTGTTGGAGAGATGACCCGCCCCGCGTATCACGTGCGTGATCCCCATGAGGTGATCGTCGACAACGACCGCGAAGTTGTAGGTGGGCCTCCCATCGGAGCGGAGAATGACCTGGTCTCCGAATTGCTCGCCCTCCACCGTCAGGTCGCCGCGTACGTGATCTCGATAGTGAATGACGCCCGGCTCGACCCGGAATCGGACGGAGGCGGGCCGTCCCGAGGCGATGAGGGCTGCCTCCTCTTCGGACGACACCTTTCTGCAGCGGCCGTCGTAGCGCACGTCACCTTTCCCGGCTTTGGCTTCCGTTCGGCGAGCCTCCAATTCCTCCGGCGTGCAGTAGCAGTGGTACGCCCGGCCCTCGGCCAGCAGACGATCGGCATGCTCGCGGTAGACCTTCAATCTCTCGCTCTGCCGATACGGCCCATGCTCTCCGCCGGCGAACGGTCCCTCATCGGGAACCAGCCCCAGCCATGCGAGCCCATCCTGGATGTCGCGCTCGGCACCCTCCACGTGGCGCTCCAGGTCCGTGTCCTCAAAACGGAGGATGAAGGCGCCGCCCTGCTGGCGCGCGTATAACCAGTTGAGCGCCGCCGTACGGGCGTTGCCGAGGTGGAGCGAACCGGTTGGACTGGGGGCGAATCGGGTGCGGACCATCAATCGTCGCCCGGTTGGCGTCGCGAGGCCGATCCATCCGCGAGTTCCGCGAGAATACGCTCGGCCGTACTCGGACCGACGCCAGGCGTGGCCGCTAGCTCGTCGAGCGTCGCGCACCGAATCGCCTCGAGGCTGCCAAAGCGCTGGAGGAGCTCCTGCTCGCGCGCTGGCCCGACCCCGCGGATCTCGGAGAGGCGGGATCTGAGAAGCCGGCGTCGCCGCAGGGTGCGGTTGTAGGCGAGCGCGAACCGATGCGCCTCGTCCCGAGCGCGTTGGAGCCAGTGCAGGCCCGGGTCGCGTCGATCGAGCCTGAGCGGCTCCGGTTCTCCCGGGCGGTATACCTCCTCTTCACGCTTGGCGAGCGCCACAGCCGCCAGATCGGACACGCCGACCGCCTCCATCGCCTGCATGGCCGCGGCGAGCTGGCCGCGGCCGCCGTCCACCAGCACGAGGTCGGGCAGGTGCTGGCCCTCCCGTACTCTGCGATCGAAGTAGCGTCCGACCACTTCCTGCATCATCGCATAATCATCCATCTCTCCGTCAGGCACTTCGCGGATCCGGAACCTCCGGTACTCATCCGAGAAAGGCTTTCCATCCTCGAGCCACACCGCGCTGCCTACCGACGCCGAGCCAGCGAGGGTGGATATGTCGAAGCATACGATCCGCCGCGGTGGGGCGGGAAGGTCGAATGATTCCGCCAGCCGGCGCGCCGCCGCCGGAACGCCCGCGGCGTCGTCGCTCGGCGTGCCCGCCTCCGGCATCGCGTCGAGCCGAAGATGCTCCTCTCTCAGCACGTCGGCGGCGTTGGCGGCGGCCAGCTCCACGAGGCGGCGCTTGGTGCCGCGCTGTGGCACGTGGACGCGCAGCGGGCCGGCTCGCTGCGTGGACAAGTGCTCCTGAATCAGCTCCCGGTCCGGAAAGTCCTCCGGGACGAGGAGCTCGGCCGGGAGGTCCTGCCGCCGGAGGTAGTGGCCGCTCACCAGGGCGGCTGTGAGCTCCGCGTCCTCTTCGTCACCCACGTTCTGGAGGAAATGGATCTCGCGTCCGAGAAGGCGCCCCTCCCTCACCTTGAGAATGACGCCGCACGCCAGGGTGCCATGGCGACGGAGCCCCACGACATCGTGCTCACCCCCGCGATGGTCGACGGCAGCCTGCCGCCGTTCGATCGTCTCGAGCCCCCGCAGCACATCTCGGAGCTCGGCGGCCCGCTCGTACTCCATGGCGTCCGCGGCCCCCTTCATCTTGTCGCGAACGCGGCGCCGAACCGTGCCGGTGCGGCCGCCCAGAACGTCCAGGATCTCCTCGATCATGCCCCGGTACTCCTCCTCCGCCTGGTAACCGACGCACGGCGCCTTGCAGCGGCCGATGTGGTAGTCGAGGCATGGACGAGACGGCAGCTTCTTGGGAAGCTCGTAGTGGCAGCTTCGGACGGTGTAGAGCTCCTTGATCGCGCGCAGCGCGCTCCTCATGGCGCCGACGTTCGTATAGGGACCGAAGTACCGGCTCCCATCCTTGATGAGGCGGCGCGTCACCAGAACCCTCGGAAAGGGCTCTCCGAGCGTCACCCGGATGTAGGGATAGCTCTTGTCATCCCTGAGCTGGATGTTGAACGGCGGATGGTACTCCCGGATCAGATTCCACTCCAGCAGCAGCGCCTCGGCCTCTGACTCCGCCACATAGCTCTCGACCGAGACGATGCGGCGGGCCATTTGTCGCTGCTTCGGAGAGGGGTCCCGCTCGGCGCTCAGATAACTCCTCACCCTCGCGCGTAGAGATTTCGCTTTGCCGACGTAGAGCACCCTGCCCCGGGAGTCCCGAAACATGTAAACGCCTGCCCCGGCGGGAAGACGGCCTATCTGGCTCTCGAGCTGCTCTTGCTTCGACTCAGCCATTCGAGATCGGGCGGGGGGGCCTACGGACGATCGACAGGTACACTACACCGGCGGCGAGTAGCGTTCCGGTCAGCACGGCCGCCGCGCCGATCGTGGTCTCCGAGTGGATCCTCGCCGTCAGCGCGAGCCTGGCCACGGATCCGGCGGCGGCGCCCGCCAGCGCCGCGACGCAGAGGCGTGCGAGCGGCCGGAGCATCTCGCTCTCGAACAGGTCGCCCACGCGGCGGCGGAGACCTGACCAGAGCAGGAGCAGGTTGAGCCATGCGCCCGCCGAACCTCCGAGCGCTAGCCCGGCCGCCGAGAGTGCTCCATAGCCGGCGCCGCGCATCAGCAGCATCGCCGAAGCCCCGAGGGCGATCCCTGAGGCCACCGAGATCGCGGCAAAGCGCATCGGCGTCCTGGTGTCCTGCATGGCGTGAAAGCCGCTGGCGAAGAGCTTGACCGAGCTCGTGGCGACGAGCCCGACCGAGTACGCGATCAGGATGCCGCTCACGAGTTGCGTGCTGTATTCGTCGAACGCCCCGCGCTGGAAGACGATGCGGACCGCCAGATCACCGAAGAGGATCAGGGCGATCGCCGCGGGGAGCACGAAGTAGAGGATCTGGAAGAAACCGTTCACGAGCCTGGAGCGCAGTGCTTCCGGTCCCGTCCGCCGGGACATTTCCGGAAGCGCCGCCGCGGCGACGGAGACGCCGAAGAGGCTCAGCGGCAGATACGCCAGGCGCTGGGCGTAGTACAGGCCGACCACCGCCCCGGCGGGCAGGAAGCTCGCGAGAATCACGTCGGCAAAGCTGGCGACCTGGAAGATCCCCTGGCTCGCGGCGACCGGCACCATATTGCGCATGACGCGCCGAACGGGCTCCGAACCGCGATCCAGCAGCGGACGAATGCCTCGGGCGAGTCTGCGCGCAGTCGGTAGCTGCACGCTCAGCTGGAGTAGGCTCCCGGCCAGCGTCGACCAGGCAAGGACCTGAATCAGCGGGCTCCAACCGTAGCGGGCGCCCAGGAGTAGTCCCGCTACCTGAGCGAGGTTCCACAGCACCGGAGCCGCAAACGGGAGGAAGAACCGGCGATGGCTGGTCAGCACGCCGAGACACCAGGCCGCGAGGATCATCACCCCGGCCATCGGGAACAGAATCCTCACGAGCTGGGTGGTGAGGGTCGATGCCTCGGCGTCGAAGCCGGGTGCCACGATACGGGTCAGCCACGGCGCCAGCGCCACCCCGAGCGCGGAGAGGACGCCGGCCAGCAGGACCAACCGACCGAGCACACGTCGCGCCAGGAGGGCGGGCTCTTCGCCCTCTGCCCGATCGCCTTCCAGGAGCGAGCTGTAGACCGGCACGAACGCGGCGGAGAGAGAGCCCTCGCCTAGGAGATTGCGGAGCACGTTGGGGATCTTGATCGCTGCCGCATAGGCGTCAGCGGCCACCATCGTCCCGAAGAAGCGGGCGATGACGAGATCGCGAAGGAAGCCGGTCATGCGGCTGAGGAGTATCCCCGCGCCGACTGAGGCGGCGCTCCTGCCTTCCCGGCTTGAGGGGCGTCCGGCTCCCTCAGTCACCGGATTCGCGCGCCGCTCCCTGCCCCCCGGGCGGCAGCGCATCCGGTGGCTCGCCTCTGTCCTCCACGAGAGCACGGATGAAGACCGACTCCTCTCGCAGGCCTTCGACCGACTCTGTCAGGTATCTGAGCTCGCCCTCCAGCGCGTCTACGCGAGCCTCGAGCTCGCCCGGCGGCGGTTCGCGAGAAATACGCCGGGCGAGCGCCTGACCGATCTGCGAGTCGATCACGATCGCCAGGAGCGGGATCAGCAGAATCAGTACGACGACCATGAGGGCCCAAAAGAGCGTCATCGATCCGAATACCCTTGGAGTTGTGCCAGCCGTGCGTGTAGAACTAGAGCGCCCCGTCCCACCGGGCAACGTACTCTTCTACCGCCGTCCCCACCTCCCGGTCCAGGTTCTCGAGGAACTCCGGACCGTAGCGCGCGAGATAATAGAGCGGATTCAAGATCCGCTCCTGGGGAGCGCCGGCCGGATAGAGATGGAGGGCCGTCTTCTCGATCTTGCGGCGCATAACGGATTGCCGCTCGAGGACGCTCACATCCACCGCCTTCTCGAGCTGCCGGGCGGCTTTTCGGGCACCAGCGCGTGCCTTTTCCGCCGTTGCGCGGATCCCTGGAATCTCGGCCGAGAGGGCTTCGAGAATGCGATCGAACGCGCTTTCTCGACCCGCCTCCGCCTCCTCCAGAGCCCGAGCGACTGCTTCCGGTCTTCCCGCGCGCACGGATCGCTCGACGACCTCCGCCCCACCATCCGACAGCTCACCGGGGGCAAGCTCGAGCGAATCCAGAACCCGGGCCACCTTGGCCTCGATCGCCGTCCAGCCCGTACGAGGCACGGTCCGCGGCATACCGATGCCCGCCCACTCGAACAGACGCGGAAGCTGGGCCCAATACGCGACCTCGGCAGGTCCGAGCACCGAGGCAGATACAGGCAGGAGACAAGATTCCGCAACCGGGCGCAGCGCGGCGCTCGGCCCGAATGCCTCCGGCGATCGCTCGACGTCAGCGAGCAGCTCGGCCAGGGGGCGCTCGCCACCCTCCTTCCCCGGCCGCGCGACATCGCCCTCTACGTAGATCCGCCGCCGCGCGCCGCCGTCCTCGAAGAACACGTTGCTGGCGCCTCCCGGGAGCGCCAGTTGAGGCTCGAAGCCAGCCTCCCGTACTCGCTCGGTAGAGCTTGTCACCGCCGCGGCCGCCGCCGCGGCATCCTGAAGCGCCCGCACGTGAAGGGGCACCAGAGCGCGCTTGACCTCGAGCGCCGCCGAATCCAGCCAGACCAGCTCGCGTCCGCCCAGCACTCCCGTCAGAGCTTCGCCGAACGCTCGACCGATGCTTCGGCCCGGTCGATAGGCATCTCCAAACAACTCCATATAACGGGCGATAAACTCCGATTGTGGCAGCACTTCACGAATCTGTTCCAGCAAGTCGTGGATCGACCCATCCAGCATTGTCCGGCCGACCGACAGCTGCTCTCGCCCATCGGGCGGATTCAGGCGGAAGCTGCGTAGCACGTTGGATGTGTCGATCAGGTGCGTCGTGCCCACCTCTTGCCAGTCGTGATCGTCCGACGCCACCCAAAAAAGCGCGAGCACCGGGCACCCGAGCTCCCGCTCTAGCGTCGCCGCCAGCCGAATCGCCGTCATCGCCTTGTACAGGACGAACAGCGGCCCCAGGAAGAGGCACGGTTGCTGGCCGGTCGTGACGAGCGCCCCTTCTCCGGCAAGGATGGAGCGTAGCTTCGCGGCGGAGTCGGGCGAGGAGGCGCCGAAGACTTCGGCTGCCAGCGCCGCGCTTTCGCAGGAGGGCGGAAGAGCCGGCGCCCCGACGCCGTCCCCGGATTCACTCGGTGCGGGCAGCTCCGACGGGAAGAGATTCACGGCCGCCGGGTCGCCGGCCGCAAAGCGCGATCCCAGGGAGCCAGGAGCCCCGAAGGCCGCGCGATCGAGCCGCGGCTGCCCACTCATTCGGCGTGTCCCGCCAGTACCAGGCGACTCGCCGACCGCGTGAAGGGAGCGCCCTCGTAGTCGCCGAAACAGTCGGTGGTGACGAGGCCGGCGGATGCCAGGAGCGTCTCGAGCTCTCCCGGCGCGTACAGCCGAACACGCTCATGATGCTCGCTGGGCGGACCACCGTGCGCGCTCGTGATCCGAATCCGTTTCACCACCGCGTCGCCTTCGATGCTCCGGGTCACGTGCACCGAAGCTCCATCCAACTCCAACGCTTCCTCCGGCACCAGCGCCGCCCTCACGTGTGCCGCGTTGAGGTAGTCGAGTAGAAACCGGCCGTCAGGCCCCAGAACTCGCCGAATCTCACGAGCCGCCCCCATGTCCTCCGCCCTGGCCGCAAAGTAGCCAAAAGATGTGAAGAAGCTGGTCACGGCGCTGAACGACGCGTCCCGGAAGGGCAGCCTCCGCATGTCCGCCCGAACGAGGAGGAAGGGCGGCGTCTCGGAGCGACGGGCAAGACGCAGGAGCGGGAGCGACAGGTCGAGACCCACGGCATCGACCCCTGCCCGCCGGAGCTCCCGCAGATGCCTTCCCTCGCCGCAGGCCAGATCGAGCGACCGCCCCCGAGGCGGTCCCGAGACCTCGAGATGCAGGCGGACGGCCGAGGCTGCCTCCGCCTGATCGCGGTGAGGGTACAGCCGCAAATACTCCTCGCCGAACCAGTGGCGGAACCACTCCGCCCTCTCCGGATCCCCCACGTGCTCGACCTAGCTCCCCTTGTGATAGGGCTGTCCGCGCATAAGCGTCCCGGCACGATAGACTTGCTCGGCCAGGAGCAGGCGGGCGAGGTCTCGTGGCAGGCTCATGGCTGAGAGCGAGAGTCTGTGCTTCGCTCGGGACAGAGCCGACTCCGCGAGCCCGAACGGGCCGCCCACGAGGAAGGCCACACCCGGCCGCCGATGCAGACCGAGAGCCGAGAGGTAGCGAGCCAGCCCCTTCGAGCTCATCCGCTTCCCCTCTCGCGTGAGCGCCACGACATCGAAGCCCTCCGGTATTCGGCCGAGAAGTCTCCCGGCTTCCGTTTCCGGACCACCCTCTCCCTTGCCGGCCGCCACCTCGATCACCTCCAAAGAGAAATAGCGACTTGCCCGAGTCTCGTACTCCGTGATCGCGGGCCCCAGGAGCGCCCCCGGCTTTCCGACCGCCAGGATGAGCACCTTCACCGCGCCAGGACGGTGTCGCGCAAGTATCGCTCGCTGTCCCGGTGCGGATAGGTCTCCGTGAAGTGGAGGCCTCTGCTCTCCCGACGCCGCTGCGCGCAGCGTACGATGAGGCGGGCGACCTCGCGTGCGAACTCGACCTGGCGGGCATACATCGCCCCGGAAGCCGTTCCGTCGCGCGCGAGCGGGAGTTTCACGAGCCCATCCAGTTCCCTGCGGGCGACGCTCAACCTCTCTTCGGATCGGACGATCGACACGTCCTCCCACATGACATCCCGTACCCGCTCCTCGATCGCCGCCGCATCCTCGCCCTCCGCGCGGAGCCCAGGCAGACTCGTCGCCGAAAGAAGGGGTACGCCTGATATCGCGTGAAGATCGGCTTCCATCCGCCGGGCCGCCCGCTCCGCGTAGACGACGGCCTCCAGCAGCGAGTTCGACGCGAGCCGGTTGGCTCCGTGCACTCCCGTGCAGGCCACCTCGCCCGCTGCATACAGTCCGGCGAGCGAGGTACGGCCATCCCAGTCTGTCAGAAGACCACCGCACTGGTAGTGTGCCGCGGGCACGACCGGAATCGGCTCCTCGGGTATTCGAATCCCTCGCTCCGCACAGCCGCGCAGTATGTTCGGGAAGCGAGCGCGCACCCGCTCGGCATCCAGGCCACTCAGATCCAGGTGGACGAAAGGCTCCCCGCTTCGTTTCATCTCGGCGTCGATGGCACGCGCCACGATGTCCCGGGGGGCCAGAGATCCCGCCGGGTGGTAGCGTTCCATGAACGGCTCACCGCGGCGGTTCCGGATCACGGCTCCCTCTCCGCGCACGGCTTCCGAGATGAGGAAAGCCTGATCGCCCGTCGGATAGAGCGCCGTCGGGTGAAACTGCACGAACTCGAGGTTCGCCACGGCAGCCCCGGCCTCCCAACCGATGGCCACTCCGTCGCCCATCGCTATCTCGGGGTTGGTCGTGTGCCGATAGAGTCTGCCACACCCGCCCGTTGCCAGCAGGACGGCTCGGCACTCCACCTCTATCCACCTCTGTTCGGGCACATCCAGGACGAGCGCCCCCCCGCAACGAGGCCTCAAGGTCCCGGGCTCCGTTACCGCCGCGAGCTTCCAGAGGAAGTGATCCTGCAACATCTGGATCTGAGGCTTCGCCGACACGGCCGCGAGAAGGGCGCGTTCGATCTCGCTTCCGGTCAGATCCTCCGCGTGAACGATGCGGCGTGCGCTGTGCCCGGCTTCCCGTCCCAACGAGAAAGACACCCCGTCCCGGCTGAACCTCACGCCCCACTCGATCAGCTCCCGAACCCGTTCTGGTCCCTCGCGCACGAGCTCCTCGACCGCTCGACGGTGGCAGAGGCCGGCACCGGAGAGAAGCGTATCTCCTGCGTGAAGCGCGAACGCATCCTCCTTCGCGAACACGGCCGCCACGCCGCCCTGGGCATAGTTGGTCGCGGATTCCACCCGGTTCTTCTTCGTCACGAGAACCACGCGGGCGAACTCGGCGGCCTTGAGCGCAAAGGTGAGACCGGCGATTCCGCTGCCGGCGACGAGCACATCCGTTTGGATCCGGGTCACTCTCGAATCCTCCGTTCGCCGCTCGACACATAGGGCGGATGGAGGGAGTGCGTCTCGTTAGACACTCCCGAGGTAGTACATAAGAAGGAACACCAGGACGAGGAGAACCAGTAGCGTGACCGTGCGAGGCGCACGCTTGGCACCCGCGCCCAGCTTCTTGCGCTGCTCGCGCAGCTTGTGCAGCGGCACGTCAGATTCCTGCCCGAGCGCCGACGTCTCCGCTCATCGATCCATAACCGTCGCCATCATCGTCGCCTCCGCCACCGTCACCCCATCGACCTTGGCCACGCCACGCATCTTCAGAATCGTTCGGCGCCGTTGGACGAGCTCGACCTCGAAGATCAACTGATCGCCCGGAACCACTGGCTTTCGCCACTTCACGTTGTCCAGCGACATGAAGTAGACGACCTTCTCCGCCACGTTTTCCATCTCGCTCATCATCAGCAATCCGCCGGCCTGCGCCATGGCCTCCACGATCAGCACGCCCGGCATGATCGGATGGCCGGGGAAGTGGCCGTTGAAGAACGGCTCGTTGATGGTCACGTTCTTGAGCCCCACGATCCGCTCTCCCTCCTCGACCTCGAGGATGCGGTCCACCAGCAGCATCGGATAGCGGTGAGGCAGGAAGTCGAGGATCCGTTGAATGTCCATCACCGGCGGGCTCGGGCTCGTTTCGGTCATTCCTCTTACCTAGGCTGCCTGTTTTGGACTAGAGGACCAGCGTCACCTCGGGATGAAAAAGCGTGGCGAGCGCGTGATCCGCAAGCCGATGAGAAAGAGCGCTTGTCCCCGATTCGGGGACAAGCGCTCCAAGGCCTCCGTCGGTCGGCCGCTTGCGCCGCGTGACCGGCGACCGGCGCTACGGCTGCGTGCTGCTCGCCGGGCCCTGTGCCTGGAGGCGGGCGATGACCTGATCGGTCACGTCAAGCGTCGGATCCGCCGCTATCAATCCCGCGGCAGAGGCGTCGAACACCATGGTGAAGCCACGCTCGGCGCGGAAGTTCTCGATCTCGGCCTGAACGCGCTCGAGGATCGGTTGCAGAAGCTGCTGTCGTCGCTGGTTGGCCTGCTCCTCGAGCTCCAACGTCCGCTGCTGCAGCACCTGGTTCTTATCGGCCATCTCCTGCTGACGGGTCTGCCGCGCCTCATCGGAGAGCATCGTCTCCTGTCTGCGATAATCCGCCAGGAGCGAGTCCAGTTCCACCCGCTTCAGGCGTACCTCTTCCTGCATCTGAACGAGCTCCCGATTCCATGTCTCCTGCGCGTCGACAGCACCCGGTGCCGATTCGAGCAGTCTCTGCGTGTTCACGTACACGAAGCCCGTGCCATCCGCCGGACCCGTTTGAGCTACGAGAGAGGCCGTCGTCCCGAGCACCAGTCCGGCCGCCATTACAAACGATATGCGTCGCATGCGCCTCATTCTCCTGTGAAGCTCTCCTGTGAAGCTCAACGGCCGGTCCGCCGGAGCGTTACCGCTAGAAGATCCGGCCGAACTTGAAGTGCAACTTCCAGCCCTCGGTCCGAAGGGCGTTACAAGGCTTACTCCTACGCCGGCACCAACCAGGAGATCCGTAGGGTTGAAGCCGCCGGCGAGGAACCAGTTGTTGCCGGCATCCACGAACGTGCTGAGGAACACGTTGTTCGTGAGCTTGAACCCCAATTGGGCGGTCGTCGTGAAGAAAGAGTTGCCCACGCGATCCAGGTCGCTGATAGGAGCCCCCCTCGGCACGTGCCCCAACGGCGTCACCGTGGCCTCTTCGTATCCACGAAGCTGCTGGCCAACCTGAGTACCGCCGACCTGGAACTTCTCCTGGAAGAAGACCTGGCTCCCGACGATCCACCCTCCACCGAACTTGATGCCGGCCGCGAGCTCCATCGGTGACGGGTCGAGCGCATCGCCGAAGCGCGCCACGGGCACCCACCACTCGCTCTCGAAGTTCCACTTCGTGTAGTCGCCGTCGCCGCCCAGAGGGCCGCCGACGAAGCGGGCAGACAGGGTGTTCAGGTTGCCCCCCGTCGGGAAGACTGGGTTGTTGCGCACGTCCCGCAGGATGCGGGCCGAGATCGTGCTTCGCGTACCCGAGATGATCGCCGGATTGTTGAGCCCGAGGCCGAACGCCTCGAGGTTGCTAGTCTGGTCGTTGAAGAGGGAGTAGCCGAAGAACGCGCGCGTGCTGCGAAGTGGAATCGGGACCCCAAGCTCGAACCAGCCGCCGGTTACCCGGCGGATGCCGAGACTCACGTTCGTGAACTGATCCCGCGAGGATCGGAACCCTACCGTGCCGGAGTACCGCGACCAGAACAGCGAGGGGTCGGAGTAGGTCAACTCGATGTCCTGCTGGCGTCCCCCGAAGACGAAGCGGAAGGAGCCGGCCTTAGCCATCCCGAACAGATTCGGCTGCTGGTAGCCCACGAATCCCGAGAAGCCGAACGCACCGGCGGCGGAGACCCCGAAGTTCACGTTCCCCGTCTGCTTCTCCTGGACACGCAGCACCATGTCGACGTCGCCGTCGGGACGATCTATGATTCGAATCTGCTCTTCCGGAGGCAGGGGCTCGAAGAAGTCCAGGGAATGGACCGCCTGTACGCTGTTGATCAGTCGCGCCTGAGAGAAGACATCACCCGGGAGCAGCGAGATGCGGGACCGGATGATCCGGTCGTGAGTGTAGTCGTTTCCGACGATCGTTATCTTGCGGACGTAGGTCGGCTCGCCCTCCCGGATGTTCCAGTAGGCCGTGACCATCCGCCGCCCCGTGGAATCCGGAGGAAGCTTGTCGATAGTCGGGACGACCGCCGACCGCATGTAACCGGCGTTGCGGTACAGGTCGGCGACTTCCGCGGCGCCGTCTCGGAACGCCGCTTCGTCAAACGGCGCGTAGATCGGCTCGAGCGGATTCCCATCCTCGTCCTCTCCGCCGACCAGGTACGCCTGCCGGTAGTACCGTCGGAGGAGCGCGGTGGGAAATCGTCGGTTGCCGTTGATCTCGAAGCCGCTCAGGTAGTACCGCGTCCCCTCATCCACCCGGACGATGATCTCGCCCTTTCCCGTCGTCCGGTCCACGATCACCGAGTCGCCCACGACGGACGCGTCGATGAAACCGCGTTCCGCGTAGAATCCCGGGATGCGCATGTTCAGGTCCGCCCGGAACTCCTCGCGCTTGAGCTCCCCGGATTGGTACCAGAGGAAACCCTCCTCTCCGGTCGCCATCGCCCCCCGCAGGAGCTCGTCCGGGTACGTCTCGTTCCCCTCGAACGAGATCCGGGCCACACCTAGGCGTGGGCCCTCATCGACGTGGAAGAGGAGGAGAAACTGATTCGGTCCGATGCCCGCCGACTCGAGCTCCGGCTCGACGGTCGCCTGAGGGAAGCCCTCGTTCGCGAGACGCTTCTCGATTGCCGTCTCCGCCCTCAGCACCTTGGACGGATCGTAGGCCATTCCGCGAAACAGTCCCGTCGTATCGCGGATCGCGTTCTCGGACACGTTCTTGAGCCCGCGGAACTCGATCTCGACGATGAACGGCCGCTCCACGACATCGATGTAGAAGATGGCCGGCGTCCCGGGGGTCACGCTCACCCGCACGTCTTCGTAGGCGCCGGTGGAGAAGAGCCGACGGATGGCGTCCTGGATGTCCGGGAATCGTACGCTCTGTCCGACCCTGAGCCCGCTGTGGTCGATGATGGAGAAGGCGTCGACTCGCTGGTTGCCGCGCACGACGATGCTGTCGATCGGAACCGCAGCGGAGGCGACGGGAGGTTCCTGCGCCTGAAGCGTGGCGACCCCCTTCCCCGGAAGGAAGAGGGCCGTAGCCGCGAGGGCGGCGAGAACGAGCGCCGGGCAACCCGACTTCACAAGCAGGGCTCGCCCTCTTCGATCTCCGGGGTCAGGTGGCCGAGGCCTGCGACGCCGCCCGGAAACGCAAGGACTCCTCGTCGTCGGCAAGCAGAACCTCGATCTCATCGCCCGGTGCGAACTCCGCCATGAGAATCTTCTCGGAAAGCGGATCCTCAATGTACCGCTGGATCGACCGCTTGAGTGGGCGTGCACCAAACTTGGTGTCGTATCCGACATTCACGAGAAAGGCGACCGCCTCCTCGGTCAGGCTGATCGAGAGGTTCTCCTCACCCAGACGCTTCTCGATCTCGCGCAGAAGGATGTAGACGATCTTTCCGATTTGTTCGCGCGAGAGCGGGTGAAAGACGATCGTGTCGTCGAGTCGATTCAGGAACTCGGGCGCGAACGTCCTGTCGATCTCCTCCTTCACGCGCTCCTTGATGCGATCGTAGTCGAGCTCGTCATCCTCCGACGTCTCGAACCCTACCTTCGACGAAGAGGTGATGTCGCGAGCCCCGACGTTGGAGGTCATGATGACGACGGCGTTCTTGAAGTCGATGACCCGCCCGTAGTTGTCCGTCAACCGACCCTCGTCCAGGACCTGAAGGAGGATGTTGAACACGTCCGGGTGTGCCTTCTCGATCTCGTCGAGGAGAACCACACTGTACGGTCGGCGCCGGACGGCCTTGGTGAGCGTGCCGCTGTCCTCGTAGCCGACGTAGCCGGGGGGTGCCCCGATCAGGCGGCTGACCGAGAACTTCTCCATGTACTCCGACATGTCCACCCGGATCAGAGCCTGATCGTCAGCGAAGAGAAAGCGGGCGAGCGCACGTGCGAGCTCCGTTTTCCCGACGCCGGTTGGCCCGGAGAAGATGAAGCTCCCGATCGGGCGGTCCGGGTCCTTGAGGCCGGCGCGGCTTCGCCTGAGCGCGCGGCTGATAGCTTCGATCGCTTCATCCTGGCCGACGACGGTCTCGTGGAGCACGTCCTCCATGCGCAACAGGCGCTCGGTCTCTGCCTCCTGGAGCCGCGTGACCGGGATGCCCGTCCAGCGCGAGACGATAAACGAGATGTTGTCCTCGTTGACGACCGGACGGTGCTCACGGCGCTTCCGCTCCCACTCCTCCCTCTCACGCTTGATGTCCTCCTGGATCTCCTTCTCGCGATCCCTGAGATACGCGGCGCGCTCGAAGTCCTGGTCCCGGATCGCCTCTTCCTTCCAGCCCGACAGCTCATCCAGCTGCTCCTGGAGCTCCTGCACCTCCGGAGGAGGCACCTGGGCACCCAACCGGGCTCGCGCACCGGCTTCATCCACGACATCGATGGCCTTGTCGGGGAGGAAGCGATCCGCGATGTAGCGATCGGAGAGCTTCGTGGCCGCCTCGAGCGATTCGTCGGGGAAGATGACACGGTGGTGGTCCTCGTAGTGCTTTCTCAGCCCCTTGAGGATCTCGATCGTCTCGTCCAACGACGGCGCCTCGACGATCACGGTCTGGAACCGCCTCTCCAGCGCGCCGTCCTTCTCGATGTACTTC
>JBDHIM010000181.1:0-5611 GCA_039587445.1 Gemmatimonadota bacterium | reverse complement strand
GACGCCACCGTGAGCCTGAGCCTCGATCTCCTGTTGCCGGGACTCGACGAGGATGGCTTCGTGTACGGTTTCCTGCACGGCCTCAACCTCTTCAGCATCTGGGCGGCCGTCGTGTTGGGAATCGGTGTGAGCAGACTCTACCCGAAGGCATCGGCGGGATCGGCCGCCTTCGCGATCCTCTCCCTCTACGTGGTCTTCAAGGCGGTTGTCGCCCTCTTTTAGTTGAGAGCTGAAACCGGGCGGGGCCGAGAGGCGTAGAAGGTAGCGGGCTGGGAATCCTGTGTGGTGAAGAGAGATAGAGGAGCCGAACGCTCATGAGCCGGGGCAGGAAGATCCTGATCGGTGTCGGCGTAGCCGCCGTCGTCGGCGTTTTGGCGGCGAGAGCGGTCATGGCCGGCGGCGAAGACGCGGTAACGGTGCGCGCCGAGGACGTCGAACGACGTGACCTCGTCGCCAAGGTGAGGGCGAGCGGCCACATCGAGCCGAAGCGATCTGTCGATATCAGCGCCGATATCTCGGGGCGAATCGTGCAGCTGCCCGTCGAGGAGGGGCAGAACGTCCGCGAGGGCGACCTCCTGCTCATCATCGACCCGACCCAGTACGAGGCGGCCTTGCAGCGGGCCGAGGCCTCGGTCGCCGAGGCGCGGGCGCGCGAGGTCCAGGCGCGTACCGACTACACCCAGGCACGGCGCGATGCCGACCGTATGAGCCAGCTCAAGGAGCGGACGGAAAACCTCGTCACCGATCAGGAGGTCGAACAGGCGATCACCCTCGCCGAGGTGAAGAAGTCGTTCTGGGAAGCGGCCGAGCACGGCGTGGCGAATGCCCGGGCCGCCGTCAGCGAGGCGCGCGATCGAGTCGACAAGACCGTGATCCGGGCCCCGATGACCGGGCGGATCACGAGGCTCTCCGTCGAGAAGGGCGAGACGGCGATCGTCGGCACGATGAACAACCCCGGAAGCCTTCTGCTCACAGTGGCCGACCTCTCCGAGATGGAAGCCGTGATCGAGGTAGACGAGACGGACGTGCCTGAGATCTCGATCGGAGACTCGGCCTCGGTCGAGATCGACGCGTTCCCGAATCGCCGTTTCGCGGGCAGAGTGACGAAGATCGGCAACAGCTCCATTCGTCCCGTGTCGTCGGTCACCTCGACAGCCAGCGATCAGGCGATCGATTTCGAGGTGCGGATCGCGCTGGATGATCCCCCGGAGGCGATCCGGCCCGATCTTTCAGCAACGGCGAATGTCGTGACGGCCACCCGCGAAGAGGTCCTCGCGATCCCTATCATCGCCCTGACGCTCATCGACGAGGAAGACTTCGAGCTGCTCGAGAACGAGCTGACCGAAGACGGCGCGGCCGATGAATCGCCTTTCGCAGGCAGGGATGCCTCGCAGATCGAGGGCGTGTACGTCGTGGAGGAGGGCGACGTGGTCCGCTTCACGCCCGTCGAAATCGGGGTCACCGGCGACAGCTACTTCGAGGTCCTCAGCGGTCTCGAGGAGGGACAGACGGTCGTATCCGGCAGTTACCAGGCTATCCGTGAGCTCCGGGACGGAACCGCCATCGAGATCGAAGAGGGCGACGACCGAAGCGCCAGCAGCAGGAACTGAGGCGGTATGGAAGGCTCGAGACCGACCGTCATCGTCACCCGCGGCCTGCGCAAGGAATACGACATGGGGGCCGAGATCGTCTACGCGCTCCGCGGTGTCGACATCGAGATCAAAAGCAACGAGTTCATCGCGGTGATGGGACCCTCCGGCTCGGGCAAGTCGACGCTCATGAACGTGATCGGGTGCCTGGATACGCCGACGGCGGGCGAGTACGTCCTCAACGGCAGTCCGGTCCAGGATCTGGAGGACGACGAGCTGGCCCGAATCCGCAACCGGGAGATCGGCTTCGTCTTCCAGACCTTCAACCTCCTTCCGCGGGCGACGGCGCTGCACAACGTGGAGCTGCCACTGATCTACGCGGGCGTGAAGGCGGCCGAGCGGCGTGAGCGGGCCGCCCGGGCCCTCGACCTCGTCAGCCTTGCCGACCGCATGGAGCACCAGCCGAACGAGCTGTCGGGCGGCCAGCGCCAGCGCGTCGCGATCGCGCGCGCCCTGGTCAACGAGCCCTCGATCCTCCTGGCCGATGAGCCGACGGGGAACCTGGACTCCGCGACCTCGGCCGACATCATGTCGCTCTTCGTCGACCTCCACCGGGCCGGTCAGACCATCATCATGGTGACGCACGAGCACGACATCGCCGAGTTCGCCGAGCGGATCATCACGCTCGTGGACGGCATGGTCGCATCCAGTAACGCCACGCTCACGACGGCACCCTTCGCCTCGGCCGCCCCGACGGTCATCTCCGAGCCCTAGCGCGAACGGGAGGAGGGGATGAGCGTCTTTGAAGCGCTCCGCGTCGCGCTCACCCAGCTCTGGGCTCACAAGCTCAAGTCTCTTTTCTCGCTGATCGGCGTGGTCATCGGAATCACCTTTCTCATCGCCGTCATCACCGTCGTCGAGGGCATGAACCGATACGTCCAGGACGACTTCGCCGGGTCCCTTTTCGGGGTGAACACCTTCTCGGTGGTCCGGCGACCGACGGTCCAAACGGGGAACCGGTCAGCGGAGGAGATCCGCCGACTCAACCGGAATCCGTGGCCGGATCTGGACGATGTCGAAGCTGTCAAGAAGGCCGTCCCGGACGCGCGCTACCTCTCCTATCGGGATGCGAGGCGGATGAGCGAGGTTTGGCACGGCCAGCGCCGACGTCGCAACGTCCGGGTGATCGGCGGCTCCGAGGACTACCAGGACGTCCAGGGCTGGAAGATCGAGGAGGGGCGCGGATTGACGCCGCTCGATCAGCAGCGCGGGCTGAAGGTGGCGGTGATCGGACCGGAGATCGCCGAGAAGCTTTTCCCCGCCGGGTCACCGCTCGGGAGGCAGATCCGGCTCGAAGCCCACCGCTACGAGGTGGTCGGCGTCTTCGAGCGTAAGGGAGGGCTGCTCGGCAACGCCTGGGACGCTGCGGTCCTCATGCCCTACGAGACGTACAACCAGACCCTGAGCCGCAAGCGGGATCGCGTCCTCGAGATCTCGATCAAGACCAACAACGAGAGCGAGTTGCAGGTCGCGATGGACGCCGCCGAGCAGGCGCTTCGCGTAAGCCGTGGGCTCAGGCCGGGGGAGGAGAACAACTTCTACTTCCAGACGTCGAGTGGGCTACTCGCCGCCTGGGAGACGATCAACAACATCCTCCTGGCCGCGGTGCCCGGCCTCGTCTCCATCTCCTTGGTGGTCGGCGGGATCGTGATCATGAACATCATGCTCGTGTCCGTGACGCAGCGCACCCGTGAGATCGGCGTGCGCAAGGCGATGGGGGCCACGCAACGCGACATCATGTTGCAGTTTCTCGCCGAGTCATCATTCATCTCCCTGCTCGGGGCGGTGCTCGGGATCCTCCTCGGCATGGGCCTGGGCAAGCTGGTCGAGCAGGTCAGCCCCCTGCCGGCCTCCATCCCGACCTGGGCGCTGGCGACGGCGATCGGCCTGGGCCTCCTGGTCGGACTCTCCTCGGGCATCTACCCGGCCCGGAGAGCATCCCGGCTGAACCCGATCGATGCGTTGCGCTACGAGTAGTCCGGCCGGATCGGCCGGCGAGTCCACCCGAGGGTCGGTGAGGAAAGACCCCGGGTCACGGAAGGGAGGCGGCGAGTGAACTGGCGGACGGCGCTGGACGAGGGCATCCGGATCGCATTGACCGCGCTTCGCGCCAACAAGGTGCGGAGCGGCCTCACCATCCTCGGCGTCACGATCGGCGTGCTGGTCGTGATGGTTATCGCGGCCGTGATCCAGGGCGTCAACGGAAGCTTCACCGAGGCCATCTCCTCCCGTGGGGTCACGACCTTCTACGTCGTCCACGCGTCCTTCGGCATCGATATCAGCACCGGGTACGACGATGAGGAGTCGGACTTCATGACGAATCCGACCCTCGATCCGGACTGGGCGGGACGTGTGGGTGTACGCCGATCTCTCCCAGTCCGGCTTCGAGGCGCGGAGCGGCGAGGAGCGGGCCGAGATCGCGCTGGTGGCGGTCACCGACTCCTACCTCGAGTTCGACAACGGCGATATGGCGGACGGCCGCTGGTTTACCTCGACCGAGAACTACCGCGCCCGGAACGTCGCAGTCATCGATTCCGCCGCCGCGTTGGACCTCTTTGGGGGCCGCGATCCGGTCGGGCGGGACTTCGTGATCTCCAGCCCCGGAATCGGAGTCACGGGGGCGAGCGACGCCCCATTCCGTGTGGTAGGTGTCTACCGCCCGCCGGCGAACCTGTTCGCGGGCCTCGCGACGCACTACGTCTTCATCCCCTTCCCGACGGCTTACAAGGACCTGGACATCTGGGACCGGCTGATCGGCTTCGCGGTGCGGCCGAATCCCGGCGTCCCCCTCGAAAAGGCGCTCGACGCGGTGGAGGCGCGGATGCGGGCGCTTCGAGGACTCTCGCCGGGCCAGGAATCCAACTTCTCCCTCATCTCGCAGGACCAGGTGCTGGACTTGTGGAATCAGCTCACCGGCGTGCTCTTCACCGTGATGGTCGCCCTCTCGAGCGTCGGCCTGATGGTCGGCGGCGTAGGCGTGATCGGGATCATGATGATCTCGGTGACCGAGCGAACACGTGAGATCGGGCTCCGGAAGTCGATGGGCGCCAGGCGGCGCGACATCCTGTGGCAGTTCCTCGTCGAAGCCTCGACGCTGACGCTGATCGGAGGCCTCACCGGCCTCTTCCTGGGGGGTGCGATCGTGTGGGGCCTGAATCGCTGGTCGCCGGTCCCCGCAGAGGCGCCACTGTGGGCGATCGTCGTCGCGCTCGCCGCCTCCGCCCTCACCGGAATCGGCTTCGGACTATTCCCCGCCTCGCGCGGCGCCCGCCTCGATCCGGTCGAGGCGCTGCGGTACGAGTAGCCTTTGACGGGGAGCGGAGCGACGCGGCTCGTGCGTAACAAGGGCGCCGAGCGCACGGCGAAGCGCCTGACGTGATCGATCACGGCGTCGACGTCCTGGCGATCGCGGCCCACCGCGACGACGTGGAGCTCACCTGCGGCGGCACGCTGGTGCGGTGCGTGGAGCAGGGGTACCGGACCGGCGTCATCGATCTCACCGAAGGGGAGATGGGGACACGAGGCTCGGCGACGCTGCGGGCCGAGGAGGCGGCTCGGGCGGCCGACGTGCTGGGCCTGACGGTTCGTTTGAACGCCGGCCTCCCGGACGCGGGCCTGTTCAACAACCAGGAGAACCGCGAGCGCCTCGCGACGATGATCCGGGAGCTGCGTCCGCGCGTGCTCATCCTCCCCTACTTCAGGGGTCGCCATCCCGACCATCGAGTCACCGCCGAGCTCGGCCGTGATGCCGCCTTCCTCGCCGGCTTGAAGCGCTTCGGCCCGCCGGAGCCGGCGGCCCATCAGCCTCGGAAGATCCTCTACGCGCTCAGCTATCGGGAGGACCCCGTCAAGCCGACGTTCGTCGTCCAGCTGGAGGAGGAGCACTTCCGCCGGAAGATGGAGGCGATCCGCTGCTTCGCCTCCCAGTTCGATGGGGCGGACGCGGCCGGGGAGATCTTCCC
>JBDHIM010000180.1:0-4159 GCA_039587445.1 Gemmatimonadota bacterium | reverse complement strand
AGCCATGTTGCAGTTGCAGATGTTGGCTCGGTACGGATCCGCGCCGCTCTCGCCGTCGGACTGCCACCGGCACTCGCCGATTCGCCCTTCGGAGATCGGCATGACCCAGGGGAAGAAGAACGAGTCCACGGGGGCGTCGGAGGGGTCTGCGGTGTCTTCGGCGGCCTTGATCGTTAGCGGTCGGCCGTAATCCAGCGGATAATCGCTCATCATATCGTACGTGAAGTCGCTGCCGTAGCCCGTCGGGCTGTCCGAGCCCGCTTGAGCGTAATAGTCCAGCATGGGGGCAACGGGCTCGTAGACCCAGCTTTCGGGCTCGTCCCAGATTCGGTTCCCATCATCGTCGTCGGTATCGAGCCATCGGTCCGGGATTGCCAGAGGCTTGACGCAGACAGCCTGAGTCGCTCCGACATCAGCCTCCGCTGCGGCTACGGCGGCTACACCCACTAAGTCGACATCCAGGATTCTAGCGAAGAACGTGTTTGCTGTACCGTCGATGTGTACCCGCACTTTTTCCTCCGCAGGCAGCACGTCGATGTCAACCTGAGCGGCCGAGATCGGGGTGCGGGGGTTGCTGTGCGCCAAAGCGTATTCAAGGGCTCGTTGGCGTGCCGGGTCCGGGGCCATCGTGACGGGAAAGTCGATAAAGGCGCTCGCGCCGGCGAGCGCCGCCGCGTCTGCCGTGCGCTGAAGTCCGGTACGCTTCGTGTAGAGCATGCCGACATCCACAGCCAGCGCGCCCATGCCGAGCAGGATCGCCAGGCTTAGCGCAACCTGAACGATGGCTGCTCCCCGCTCATGCCGAAGTGACATCAATGTCCTAAACACCATCATTCGCCCTCCGTGCTGCCTGTGTCTGCAGTCAGGGTGGCCAGCAAGACGTTAGCGCCCTCGAGCATCCATTGGCCCTGTTCTTGGCCCAGTCGACCGGAGCGCATCAGAGCCTCGACCTCGAGCATGAAGGCTCGGATCTGATTGGCTGCCGCCTGCCTACGACCAGCCTCCAGGCTCCGCGCCGCGGCCATCAGTTTGCGCTTCAGACTGTTGGCGTTTCCGCCGTTGAGCATTCCTGCCTCGACGAGTCCCTCGAGTTCTGTGGTCAGGGCAGCGATCTGCTCGCTTGCGGGCAGGGGAGGCTCTTCGACCGGGGTCGAAATGGAGATCGCGTGTGCCAGCTCGTTAGCCAGCAGCTCGAGGTTGCGGGAGCTCAGGGTCCAGGAATACCTCCGCTCCGCCGTGACCATGCTCGCGATTACTCTGCCCCCGCCAAAGGGGTACTCGACCATGATCGGTTCGGGCTGGCCGTCGAGGGTCGCATCGGGTTGGGTGAGCAGAACAGACGTGCCCGGGGGAAGATCGGTGAAGTAGCCGTGCGATGAGAACAGCCAGTTGTCCAGATCGCGGCGGACCAGGATATCCTGGATCTCGCCGCAGTTGCCACTTGGACACTCCGAAGGACCGACGATGATCGGATGGGAGCCGTCGGCGATCGTGTTCTGATTGCGAAAGGCCGTGACTCTCTGAAGGCCTCCGACAAACGCCTGTCCATCCCAGTTCCCTCCACCAGCCGGGCCCGCGGCAACATCGGCGAGATTGGCCACGAGGACGCCGCCTCCGTCGACGAACGCGGTGAGCGCGGGGTGTACGCTGCCGGAGGCGAAGACGTTGTTGTAAAAGGCCTGGTTTTGCGCCGCTGAGATCACGACGGTCGAGAAGCGGCTCAGATCCATGGCTGTGACAGCCTCTGATCCGGCCAGACAAAAGCCGATGCCTGTCGCGATCAGTTCCGCTACGTTCGCGCCGAGAGCGAGATCGGTGTCTTCCTCCCAGGGCACGATGTCTTGAAGTAGCAGGAGGGATTCGTCTCCTTCACAGGGCAGCGCCTCGGCCTCGAGGTTCTCGAGCAGACTGACGCTCAGCGCAGCCCTTGAGGCGTTTGAGGGCCCCGTCGGCAGATAGGAATCCGAACAGGATGTAAAAAGAGCGCCGAAAGTCGCGGCGAGGGCGAGTTTTCCGCGATACTGCATGGCTCCGCCTTGTTTCAAAGACCGATCGCGCACGACGGTTTTGGCTCAGACCGGCGCGCCGGCTCCCCTCAAGAGACACGCACGGATTGCACCGTCTAGACAGGATACTGTTGATGGGGCGTAAAACACTTGCTTATTTGCTCTTACGGCTACCTGGGGCAGTCCAGTAAGTCGGACGAGTCGGGCAAAGGCTGGGAATTTGTTCATACTCTCGTACCATCGGGGCCAAAGTCTTCAAGAAGCGATGGCACATGCCTCCGAGGGGGCGAGAGGAGCGTGGACGGGACGGGCGCGAGCTGCGGCGGCCCACGATGCTCCTCAGGTGGGATTGGCTTCCACATAGTCGCGAAGGAATCGGTCCACCGCGTCTGCCACCTGCGCATAGAGCGTCATCTCAAGGTCCCCAGAAACGATCGTGGGCTGCGACGTACCTGTTCCCCACGTCGGCATGACCGCGCACCCGGACGGTCGAGGAAGATCCTTGATGCAGACCTCCTGCAGGACCTGGAGCCTCAGAACGTATGCCCAACCGAGCGCTTCACCACCGACGATCAGCGTACTGATGCCCACATCGAGCTCCAGATAGGCGGGTCTCGACGAGGCATTCCCGGGCCCCAGGCTCAGCACGTTCGCGTCGCCAAGCAAGCTCTCTATGAACGTTCGCGCCGCCTCTTGGCTGGGGCTGGCCTCGGCGGCCTGACCGTCGACGGTGAAGGCGGTCTGCACCAGTACGCCGTCTAGTCCGTGCAGCGATTCGCGAGTCGAAGCAATCGGGTAATCCGGGTTCGGCTCCTGGCCGAAGAGCAGCGAAACGTTCGGCGCAACCCAGATAATCAGAGCTGTAGTCATGGCCAGGGAACGAAGAACAAACATGATCACCTCCGCGCTGGTCGGCTTCACAACGGCCACCGTTTCGAGACCGGTGCGACGGCTCGTTTCGGAGGCATGCACGGATGGCACCGTCGAGCGAGGGTGGCGTGCTTGGATCGTAAGACTATTGGTTACTTCCTACTACAGCTTTGGAGAGCGGTGAACCGGGCCGCAAGCATCGGGCAAAGTTCGCCCATCGACTGAGAATTGTTCACAGGTAAGGTCCCGGAAACGGCCCGCCAGCGTGACCTCTCCATGTTTCCTCTCCAGGTTCGGTCCGTACCAGGTGCGGAAACACTGAGAAAAGTCCGTACCAGGTGTGGACAATTCCGCAGAAGTACGCATATGGTGCGGAAATCGGGCGCTGGCCCATATGTTTTGCAAGCAGGAGGTCACCGGTTCGATCCCGGTCGGCTCCATTGTTGTAAGTAAATAAATACCTGCCGTTTAGAGCAGCATCTGGATCGGCGTTCGCCAATGGTTTCCTCATGATCACCTTTTTCGGGGAGTTGGTCTTCATGCTTTGGCTATTGATCAGGGGTTGGAAGATCGAGAATGCGATATCGGAACAGTCAGCATAGAGCGCGGAAGTGCAGCCTACCTCCTGCTCCCAGCGCGGGGGCAGCGTCGGCACGCTGGATTGAGATAGCTGAGTTAGACGCACCTGCTGCATACGCAGGAGATTCGGTGGCGATCGTCTCCTTTGGACCCGACCGGACTCGCCGGACGGACGACGATTTTCGCGTCGTGACCGCGCGGAGCTCGTGAACAGGGGTCGCGTCATCGCGGTCCTCCTCACGGCGGTCGTCACGATCGGCCTTGTCTCCACGACGCTCGGCCGAGCGATCTATGCGGGACACACGCCCGGACTAGGCTCCTTCGCGGCCATCCATTTTGCCGGATACCTGTTTTTTCTTCTGATGCCGGTCGAGGCGTTGGTCCCGATCTACCAGGCGGAGGGACACCCGGGCGCAACGCTGATCATGATTGCTCTTGCGACGGCGTTCGCCGCCCTGGTCATCGACTATTCGATAGGACGGGCGGTAAGTGATCGGGTGATCGATGACCTGATCGGTGAGAAGCGCTACGAGCGGTTCAAGGCGAAGATCGAGAAGTGGGGAGGCTGGGCGATCCTTCTCTTCAATCTCCTCCCACTGTCGTCGCCGAATATGCTTCTCGTCTCCGGCATGATTCGCTACAGCCCGAGGAAGGCTTTTGCGTTCAGCCTGCTGGGCCTTACCGGCAAATACCTCGCGATCGTC
>JBDHIM010000028.1:0-25662 GCA_039587445.1 Gemmatimonadota bacterium | reverse complement strand
CCGGCGATCGTATCCTTCGTCAGCGGCACGCCGCGAGACGCCGTCAACGCCACGCTGGAGATGTACGAGATCACCGTCGCCGAGCACGAGCATTTCACGATCCCGACCCTGGATTTCAGGGGCACGCCGACCGGCATCGACCTTCGAAGCGTGGTCGAGCTCGGCGTGACGCCGCGCGTAAACACCGGCATCGCACACCGCGAGGCAGGCGTCGGACAGGTGGGCGCCGGACTCGTCCGTCCACCGCTGGAGATCTTCGAGCAGGCGCTCCTGGCGTTCGCGGAGCGATACGGGATCTAGCGGGACCGGTTGAGGAGAGTCAGGACCAGCCGAGGAGGATCCTGAAAAAGCGGGTCATAGGCCTTCCGAAGGCGCTCAGCAGGAACATCATCCACACGAAGAAGGCGAGACCGGCGCCGATCCAGCCCGCTCCGCTCGTCGGAGGATCGTAGCCGAGCCAGTAGAGAAGCCAGCCACCGAATGCGGTGACGAGAACGAGAAGTGCCAGTCTGAACAGGTTTTCCTTCAACTCGCAGCTCCCGTGAGACGTTAGCGAACGGGTGGACATCCCCTGCCCGGCCGATCCCTGCCGGTGCCGTCGATCTCGTTCTGATCACCCCCGCGGGCCAGCGGCGTTCCCGAGGGACCGCTCTCGGCGTCGACCGACGACGCGAAGCACTCGGCGGTTCCGCTGTACGAGCCCTCGACGGCACGCGCCCAAACCATCATGCCCGCCGTGAACGCGAGGGCGAAGAGGATGATGATGAGGACGTACTCCGTCGTGTCTTGCCCGCTCTCGAGGTTCCGAGGGGCTCTTTGTACGGCGGGTTGCTTCTCCTGCAGGTTCTCACCCGGCAAGATGGCTGTCCTCTGCTCAATGAGATGTTGGCCTCGGAGGCCGATTGGCGCGGGGAGCCAGGGGTCACTTCTCCGCCAAGAACTGCCCCTGCTGCGGTAGGCTGGCACCGTTACGCACCTTGACGTCAGAATCCGTATGCAATCCGCATGCTAACCCGCTCCCAGCGCGGCCGATGCACACCTAACTGGAAATGGCGATGCTACTTATGGCAGCACGCACCGGGACGCAGGAGGACGAAAGCGCGTCGGTTGGTGAGTCCTCGAAGCCACAGCCGGCTCGCGCGAGCCGGCGTGAAGAGCCTACCGGATCAGCCAGGCGAGAGCGCCCCCGAGCGAGCCAAACGCGGAGTCGATCCTCCCGGAGGCGGCGAGGGCACCGACGACGACGATCCCGAATATGGAGACGACGAGGACGAAATCCAGGTACTTTCTCATACTGCTGTGCGCCTTACTGCTGTGCGCTTCGGCCAACGGCGACGCCACCCGCCGCCTCCGACAGGCAGCCATGCCCATTTGTTACCGGAACAGGACGGCGAAGCGGGCGGCGAGCAGGTGGTCGCTGCCTAGCACCTGGTCGTTCAACTCCGCCCGGAAGCCAAACTTGTCGCTGCGCCAGAAGTTCACGCCGGCACCCACGAACCAGCCCGGTTCGGTCCCACCGCGAACGAAGAGGGTGAAGCCCCCCTTCACGAAGGGCACGGTTCCTCGCTTCGAAAAAGCAAGAAGCACGCCGGGTGAGAAGGTCCCGAAGCCATCAAGCGGGTGCTCGGCCAGGGCCATATATCCCAGCTCGCCGGTCAGCCCGAAGCGGCCCAGCATAAACTCGGATCCTGAACCGAGATGGAAGAGCGGGTCGGCGAGCTCCTCGCCGATTGCGACCCCGAAGCCCGCGAAACCGTACCCGTACGCCCACGTCCCCTCCTTCTCGGCAGCCTGAGCCTGAGCGTGGGACGGAGTCAGCACCCAGAAAAAAGGAAGCAGCACCAAGAGGTGCCGCGACCGCGGCATCATCAACCCAGCAGGTTCTCGGGATTGAGGCCGTCGAGATCGTCGACCACGAAGCGACCATCCTTCCGGATCAGACGATCGTCGAACCAGACCTCTCCGCCGCCCTGCTCGGGCGACATCATCAGGACCATGTCCCAATGGATCTGGCTGCGATTCCCGTTGTCAGCGATCTCGTAGGCGCCACCGGGCGTCAGATGGATGCTGCCGGCGATCTTCTCGTCGAACAGGATGTCCTTCATCGGCTCGGTAATGTAGGGATTCAAACCGATGGCGAACTCCCCGACGTAGCGCGATCCCTCGTCCGCATCGAGGACGGCCCGCAGATGTTCCGGATTGCTGCTCGAGGCCTCCACGATCCTCCCACCTTCGAACCTCAGCTGGACATCCTCGTGCGTGATGCCCCACTGTGTCCCTTACAGGTGCCGTGAACACCTCTCCATCCGGGATGTTGCGGTGACCGTCACACGAGATCGCCGGGATGCCGTCGATGCTGAAGGTGAGGTCCGTGCCGGGAGCCACGAGACGAACCTGCTTGGTGGCCTCGGTCAGCTGGCGGAGGGGTTCTATGGCTTCAGACAGTCGCCCATAGTCCATCGTACAGACGCGAAAGTAGAAGTCCTCGAACGCCGCTGTGGAGAGCTGAGCCAGCTGGGCCATGGAGGCGTTGGGCCAGCGTGACACGACCCACTTCGTCTTCGCCACGCGCACCTCCACGTGCACCCGCTTCCAGAGGTACTCCTCGTACAGCTTCATCTTCTCGGTCGGGACGTCGGAGAGCTCGGAAACGTTGGCGCTCCCGCGCATCCCGATGTAGGCATCTGCCTCCTTCATGCAGGCCTCTTCCCCGTCGGCGATGAGCGACAGCTGCTCGGCGCTCGCCTGGAGCAGGAGCTCTCTCATCAGAGTCTGGCTCTTGAGAAAGAGCAGCGGAGCGCCCTCGGCCCGGTAGGCGGCTCGAATCAGCTCCTGGGTGAAGTCAGGCGGGATGTCGATCGCCTCGATCAGGATCTTCTCGCCGGGCTGAAGATCGCAGGAGTATGTGATCAACGTGTCTGCCAGCTTCGTATACCTGGGATCGGCCATGGTATCGTGACTCTCGCGATGTAGAAGTGATCGTGGGAGGTCGTGACGCCAACCGTCTAACGTGGGCTTCCTCGAGCTTCGCTCGGTCGCCCGGTATTCGGGCTACGCTGCAACGTTCGGCCGCGCTCTGCAACCGCTCGGCCCGGTCTTTTTGGAGGCGGCCGGGCGTGCTATCCTCGTTGCTCCCTTTCCGGCCGAGGCGCAGGCCGCGCTGGATGGGGCGGGCGCGGACCGTCGACAACGAAGAGCCCGGGACAGAGAAGCCGCTTGGAGCAAGGCAGCCTGAAAGGAACCGCACCGCCGGCGGGACGAGGCGACAAGCCAGTCCGCTACGGCGCCTACCCCGAGTTCACTTGGGCAGGCGTGCTCGTGGGCTATGCGATCGGTGTCCTGATCGCCGTCAGCATCGGCTACCTGAGCCTCAAGCTCGGCTTTTCGATCGAGGGCTCGGAGCTCGCAGCGATCCTCGGCTTCGGTGTCCTTCGCGGCCTGATGCGCCGCAACAGCATCATCGAGAACAACATCAACCAGACCCTGGCCAGCGCGGTCAACGGTGCCTCGGCCGGGATGATGTTCTCCGTCCCGGCCCTCTTCATTCTCGGCATCACCGGGTTCAGTTATCCGCTGCTCGTGCTAGGATGCATCGCGGGCGGCTTCCTCGGAATCGCCTTCATCATCCCGCTGCGAAAGCAGATGATCGACTTCAACCGCCTCGCCTTCCCCGGCGGAATCGCCACGGCGGCGGTGCTGAAATCGCCCGGGGCCGGAGTGAGGAAGGCGTGGCTGCTGCTGGGAGCCGCCGGCGTGAGCGCGGTCGCCCACTTCATCAGCCTCTCCAGCGGGTTCGAGAACTGGAACCTCGGCACGCTCATCGGGCTGCCCGAGTACATGAACGGGATCTGGTACGTGTCGCTCCTCACCGTGGGCGTGGCCTTCCTGGCCGGCAAAGGCGGCTTTTTCTTCATCGCGGGCGGCTACGTCTGCTACTGGATCCTCGCCCCGCTGCTCTCCTACACCGGGCTGATGCCGGACCCGGCAACCGTGAGCGAATCGGGCCTCGGTATCGCCAACTACCTGAGGCTCAACCTCTTCCGTCCCGTGGGAATCGGGATGCTCGTCGGAGGGGCGCTGACCGGGATCGCCTTGGCCATCCCTCTCGTGGCGAGCGCCGTGAGGAGCATGCGGGATGCGGCGAAGTCGAAGACGGCTCTCTCCAGGGACGAGATGCCGATCCAGTTCCTCTACATGGGCGTGGCGGCCGCTTTTATCGTCCTCGCTCTGATCTCGTACCTGTCCGTAACCGAGGTCAGCGTGGGGCGGGGCGTGCTGATGGCGCTGCTCGGCACCCTGTGGATCTGGGTGGCGGGAGTGGTCCTGTCCGAGTGCATCGGACGCACCAACTGGTCCCCCCTGTCGGGGATGACGCTGATCGGAGTGACCATCCTCATCCTGGTCACGAGCGGGATCGGCGACCGGGCGTCCATCATAGCTTCGGTGACCGTCGGGGCCGCCATGTGCGTGGCAATGGCCCAGGCGACCGACCTCATGCTCGACCTCAAGACCGGGTACCTAGTCGGAGCGATCCCGAAGAAGCAGCAGATCGCCCAGTTCCTCGGGACCTGGCTCGGTCCCATCGTCGTCATGGCCCTTATCGTCGTGCTCCACCAGGCCTACGGGTTGGGCAGCGACCGGCTGCCGGCTCCCCAGGGTCAGGCGTTGGCCAGCGTGATCCAGGGAATCCTGGGCGGCGACGTGCCGATGGACAAATACCTCTCCGGCGCGGCGCTCGGCGGTCTGCTGAGCGCCAGCGGGATCGGCGGCCTGGGCGTGCTCGTCGGCCTCGGCTTCTATCTGCCGTTCAACATCGTCCTCACTTACACGATCGGGACTCTTCTCCGCATCTTCTCGGACAAGCGCTATGGGAAGCTGTTCAGCGAGGACGTGGGCGTACCGATCGCCGCCGGCCTGATCGTCGGCGAGGCGCTGGTTGGAGTCGTCTACTCCCTCATGATCGTCTTCGGCAGCGGCGCGTAGGGGAGAGCGGCTATGAAGCGACTGGGATACGCGTTCATCACGATCGGCTTCCTGGGAGGTGCCTTCACCGCCGTTCGCGAGGTTGAGGGTATCGGCGTTGGAGCGTTCCTCGTCTGGCTGGCGCTGGGCATCCTCGGAGTGATCGTGGTCAGGCGGGCCGCCCACCATGAGGCCACGGACGAAGTCCGTCTCACGACGAACATCCAGGTGCTGGAGAGCTCACTGGACCGGATCGTGGCCAGCGCGGCACAGCTGAACGCCGAGAAGGAAGCGATCGACGTCTACGACCTGCGCCACCGGATCGACGAGCGCTTCCTGGACGACCTCGTGGGCTTCGTCGATGCCCGGGAGAGCATCGCCCACAGTTACGGCCTTCAGGCCTACGCCGAGGTGATGAACCGCTTCGCCGCGGGCGAGCGCTACCTGAACCGCGTCTGGTCGGCCTCCACCGATGGATACATCGAGGAGGCCCACCGGTACATCGAGCGCGCGACCCGCCAGTTCGAGGATACGCTCGAGGCCTTCAACGAGGTCAAGTCCCATCCGCCGAGGCGAGGCCAGGCGTAGTCCCTTCCTCGACCCGGTCGACGCTCGTTGCTGATCGCTGCCGAGAGCCCCCCTCCTAACTCGCGCTCTGCTCCGCTGGCTGACCTTCGGCTCCGAACGCCGCCGTCTCCGCCGTTCGGGCCGCCACCTGCTGCTTGGCTTTCGCCTCGATCCCGCGGGCCCGCGCCCACAGCAGCAGCATGAACAAGGTCAGGACGGGTGGCAGTAGCGTCCACGCGAAGATGACCGCGACGGGCACCGCGCCCGCGAACACGAAGAGCGCGCCGACGAGAGGCGAGCTGTCGTGCATCCACACTCCGAACAGAATCAGGACGCCGGCCAGCAAGCCCCCCAAACCCCACAGAGACCGGGCGAACTCGTTCGGATTCCAGATCCCGAGCCAAACCGACAGACCTGCCGCCATGTAGAGCACCGCCAGCAGCAGGGCCACCGCTGAAAAGGCCCTCTGGCTCTTGGACACACCAAATCTGGACATACCGCTATTCTCCTCTAGGGTGATGGCTGGAAGGAAACCCCGGCGGCGCCTGAGTCTGCACCGGTCGTGCCGCTGGGAACGGCAACCGCGACAGAGGCTCTAAAACGCTCGATACAGCGTGTGTAATACGCTGTGTTACAATTGGTTAGCGTACTCTATCGCACCTGGACCCGAAGCTTCGACGGTGCGTACCCGCGATGTGAAACGATATGAGGGTTCCGTAACTTTTAGCGCGTTACCGCCTGACCTCGATCTTCGCGATCTGGTGCCCAGGGTAGAACTCGGTGCCCGCCTCCGTGTCACGCCTCGCCTGCTTCTCGATGAAGAAGAGGGCTTGATCGACTCCGGTCTCGTAGGACTCCACATCCATCTGAAAGATGGAACCCGCGACGGTCGTCACGATCATCGTAGCCATCGATCCTCCTGAATTTTTTCACTCCGGTTGCAACAGTTGCAGAGCCTGCCCGGCCAGTGACCGCCCATGACTCCGGGCTCTGGGACGGGAGATTCGTCGAATGCGCCTGCCTCGGTACCGGAGGAGAGGCTGAATGTAGAGACGTAGGCTGCAGCACTCGAGCCGCTGGCAGCCGTTGACCGCTCACTGCCGACCGCACGGAATGGTAGTTGCCGCCCTGATGGTAACGAGCCGAGTCCATAACCCCTTCCGCCACAGGAGCCTGATCGATGTCTAGGTGGAAACGATCATCCAAGCTGTACCTCCTGGTAGCCCTTCCCTTCGTCTTCGCAGCCTGCGCCGGCGAGCCGACGGGCCTGGGAGATCCCGCCGATGCAGCCGGCGGTCTCGAGGCCCCTGGTCCGTCATCAAGCGACGCCGGCGACGCCGGCGCGTCCAGCGGATCGGGCGAATCGAGCGGATCGGAGGAGTCCGGCGGACCCGAGGAGGGCGGCGGAGACAACGGAGAAGAGCCTCTCCAGCCGGTCGGCGCTGAAGCGGCGGGCTACGCCCGCGTCGTCTTCACGCAGTCGGGAAGCCTCGCCAGCGCCCTGCTTGCCGATGCCGCGTCGCGAATCCATGCCAGTGTGGCGAGCGCCAAGCTCGCGGGGCTGAGCGAAGAGCAGATCGAGTCGATCGAGTTCACGCTTACCGGCGTTCAGCTTCATCGCCTCGGAGCCGTGAAGAACGGTGAAGAGGGCGAGGGAGAGGAGACGACCGGCACCGAAGGCGGAGAGGAGAGCAGCGCCGCCGAGGAGCAAGCCGAGGAATCCGCGGAGGACCCGGGCAGCGGCGTTTCGGGAGCCAGCTGGGTAACCGTCGAGCTGGCGGACGGCACGACGCTCGTCATAAACCTCGGCGAGCTTCCTCCAGAGGCCGTCGAGGCCGACGCGAGTGCGAACGGCTCGGGCCTGGAGATCGCCGCCGGCGAGCTTCCAACAGGCACGTACAAGAACGTTCGCCTGCTTGGCGAGGCCACGATCACCTTCAGCGAAGACCTCGCGATGGGGAACGCGGAATACGTGGCTGGAGAGGCCTATCCGCTCGAGATCCCGAGCAGTGAGTCGTCGGGCGTGAAGGTCCAGACTCCCAAGTTCTCCGTCGACGACGGCGGAACGGCAGCCGTCACGATCGTATTCGACGGTCCGGAATCGATCAAGAAGATCAACCTGAAGCCGGGCGGCGCCAAGATGGTGCCGGTGATGAGGGCCAACGTCGAGGTGGGCACGACCGAGGCTCCTGAGAGCCCCGCACCCTGATCGCACTCATGGCTGATGGCAGCGCGCCCCGGCGGCAGATAGCCGCCGGGGCGCTCTTCTTTGGCAGAAGCGGAGGCGTCAGACCGTGACGAACTCCTCGGCCGCTTCCTCCTTGCGCTGCGCGATCGGAACGAACGGTCGCTCCTTGGCGCCCGTGTAGACCTGCCGCGGGCGGCTGATCCGCATGTGCGGATCCTCGGTCAGCTCCTTCCACTGGGAGATCCAGCCCGGCAGCCGGCCGAGCGCGAACATCACCGTGAACATGTTCGTCGGGATGCCCATCGCCCGATAGATGATCCCGCTGTAGAAGTCGACGTTCGGATACAGCTTGCGATCGACGAAGAAGGGATCGCGGAGCGCGACCTCCTCCAGGTTCTTCGCGATCGCGAGCTGCGGATCGTCCGTCCCAAGCTCGGCCAGCACGGCGTCGGCCGCCTCCTTGAGGATCGTGGCCCGCGGGTCGAAGTTCTTGTACACCCGGTGCCCGAACCCCATCAGCCGGAACGGGTTGTCCTTGTCCTTGGCCATCTTCACGTACTTCTCGAAATCGCCACCGTCGGCCTGGATCATCCGCAGCATCTCGATGACCTTCTGGTTGGCGCCGCCATGCAGCGGCCCCCAGAGCGCCGAGATGCCCGCCGAGATCGCCGAGAACAGGTTCGCCTGGCTCGACCCCACCATGCGCACCGTCGACGTGCTGCAGTTCTGCTCGTGGTCGGCGTGCAGGACCAGCAGCAGGTTCAGGGCCCGATCCAGCACCGGCGAGATCTCGTACTTCTCCGTGGGAACCGCGAACATCATGTGCAGGAAGTCCTGCGTGTAGCTCAGGTCGTTGCGCGGATAGATGAACGGCTGGCCCACCGACTTCTTGTACGAGAGGGCCGCGATCGTCTTCGCCTTCGCCAACAGGCGGATGATGTTCAGGTCCACGTCCTCATCGCCGTTCACGCCCGTGTAGAAGGCCGAGAGGCTCGCCACCATCGCTGAGAGCACCATCATCGGGTGCGCGTTCGGCGGAAAGCCCTCGAAAAAGTGGCGCAACGACTCGTGGATCAGGCTGTGGTGTGTGAGCCCCGCCCTGAAGACGTCGAGCTCCGCCTGGGTGGGAAGGTGCCCGTAGATCAGCAGATAGCAGACCTCCTCGAACGACGCCTGCTCCGCCACCTGCTCGATCGGGTAGCCCCGGTAGCGCAGGATTCCCTTCTCCCCGTCGATGAACGTGATCGTGCTCGCGCAGGACCCCGTGTTCCCGTAGCCCGGGTCGAGCGCGATCGCGCCCGTCGTGGCGCGCAGCTTCGTGCAGTCGATGGCCACTTCATCCTCGGTCCCCACCACCACCGGGAACTCGAACTCCTTTCCGTTCAACAGCAGTTTTGCGGTGTTCATGGTTGACGTCCTCCCTTGAGATACGCCGGATACAGAGCGCTCCGGACTCCGGCGATCGGACTCCGTCAGTCAGAATCTCTGCCAAATCGTCGACCGACTGGCGGTGTATGTGTGTGCGAATGCCGCGTGATGGGAGGTGCGGTCAGGCAGGCGTCCGTTAGGGCGTCCGCTCGGCGCAGTCGAGACCACCGAGCAGCTTCTTCGAGGGCTTGCGCCCTCCACGTTTTGAGCCTACTGCAGGAGCAGAGGGGCGCAAGTCGGGAGAATCTCGATTCGGCCCGTGAGGAGGCCTCTCCGGGCGTGTCATGTTTGGCGTCGCTCCACCGTTCTTGGGTCAGTGGTGACTTAGAGAGAACTCTGTGATGGGACTCAGAAGCGTGAACCACAGCTTGGACCGCAGCTTGAACCTCACCGGCATGTCGAGGCGGCACTTCGTCCGGAGCGGCCTGGCCGCGGTAGCGGCGTCGATGCTCCCGGGCTGCAGCCCTTCCTCGTCCACGTCCACGGGGCCCGGCGGGTCCGGAGGCCCGCGGCTCACGGCTCGACCCAGCTCTCCGACCCTCACGCCCGCCGTGGGGCTCAGCGAGCTGGGACTCGGCGGCACTCGGGATGGGCTCCTTTACGTCCCGGAGGGCTATTCTCCGGAGACGGCCGCTCCCCTATTCATCGCCCTTCACGGGGCCGGCGGCTCAGCTTCCAACTGGGGGAGCTATTACCAGCGCGCGGAAGACCGGGGCGTGATCTTTCTGGCCACCGACTCGCGTGCCTCCACCTGGGACGTCGTTTTCGGCGGCTTCGGACCCGATGTGGCCTTCATGGACCAGGCCCTTGAGCACACCTTCGAGCGCTGCCGTATAGACCCGGCCCGAATCGCCATGGGAGGTTTCTCGGACGGGGCGTCGTACGCGCTCTCCCTCGGGGTCTCCAACGGGGACCTGCTAAGCCACCTGGTGGGCTACTCTCCGGGGTTCCACTCGCCTTCCGACCCCATCGTCGGGACGCCGCGCGTCTACATATCCCATGGCGAGCTAGACTCCATTCTCCCGGTGAGCATCAGCCGGGACATCATCGTGCCGAGCTTACGCAATGCCGGCTACGACGTCACCTACGAGGAGTTCGCGGGAGGGCACGAGGTTCCCGGAGCGATCTCCGAGTCCGCCCTGGATTGGTTCCTCGGGGTGGCCTGAGTCGGCCCAGGCGTGATCTGAGCCCCGCTCAGGATAGATGAGAGCAGGGGCGGCCCATTAAATGGAACCGCCCCTGTGTCCCCTCTCTCCAGCTCGCCGGCAAAATCTCTAGCCCGAGACCACCAAACGAGGCTGGAAGCCCTACCGTCACGATCTAGTAGATGAACCCAGCCGTGAGAACCTTACGCGCGCAAATAGTCGATCATCGGCTGCGTGACCAAGGGCACCACGTCATCGATCATGTGCGGCATCAGGTTGCCCATGACCCGAGGCATCAGCTCCGGCATCTGCTCGGCCATGTACTCGGGCATCGGAATCCGCTCGCCGACGCGCTCCAGCATCGTGGGCATCACCTTCGGCATCATGAGCGGAAGCAGCCTAGGGAACAGCACCGGGAAGAGCGGCTTCATCGCCGGGAGCGCCCCGGGCACCTTCCCTGCCGCCCGCATCATCTTGCCCATGCCCAGAGGCATGGCGTCGAGCAGCTCCGGCCACATCGTGCCCATCAGGTCCGCGAACCCCTCCGGTGTCATGAGCGCGATCATCCCTTCGAAGACGGCCCACTGCGCCCTCACCTCGGGATGCGGATCGGGGAACTCGTACCCCAACCGTTTCGAGGCGAAGTGCGCGAGATCCACCACCTCGATCGGAACGTCGCGTTTCTGAGCGCTGACTCGAAGCTGGAACTCACAGCAGGGGCAGAGCGCGAGCACCTTGTCCGCCCCGGCCTCGACCGCCTCGTCCAGCCGCGTCTTCCCGACGTCGTGAGCGATCGGGGGATCCTTGATCAGGGTCAACACCGATCCGCAGCAGTGCGCCTTCTCCCGGTTGTGGCTCATCTCCACGAAGTCCACGCCGGGAATCGCCTTGATCACATCACGCGGGGGATCGTAGACGCCCGAGGCTCGGCCGATATGACACGAGTCATGCCAGGTCACCGTCTCGCTCGCCCCGTCGCCGTTCGACGCTTCCGGGAACGAGAACTCGCCGGACGCGAGCTTCTCCGACACGAGCTCGGAATAGTGCTTGGCCGTGATGCCGTACTCGATGTCGAGCTTCTCGGCCCAGACCGGATAGACGTTTCGCCACATCATGTCGCAAGCGGGGCATGAGGCGATCACGGTGTCCGCGCCGGCGTCCTTCACGGCCTGGATATTCTTCTTCATCGTCTCGGCGAAGACCTCCCATTTGCCGGCGACGAGCATCGGCGTCGCACAGCAGTTCTCTTCTTCGCCCAGGTAGGTGAAATCGATCCCCGCCTCATCGAGAAGCCGCACGCTCGCCATGCCGATGTCATGCTCCACATAGCTGGCCGTGCAGCCGGCGAAGTAGACGTTCTTCGACGTGTGATCGGGCCCGTGCTTCTCGAGGAGATCCTCGGGAAACCAGTCGGCGCGGTTCGCCCTGTAGCCGGCCCAGATGTCGCCCTCGGCCTCCAGCGCGGCCGTCATCATCTCGAACGGCGGGAAGGTCATCCGTTTGTCCTCGTGGATCAGCTTGCCGCGTAGCTTCATCCATGAGGGCTCGATCGGAAGCGCCGCCGAGCAGCGCAGGTTGCAGAGCTCGCACGTCGTACAGGCAAGGAAGGCGTCCGTCATGAACTGATCGAACTTCTCGCGACCCTCGATGAACTCACGGAGCCAGAACCACTTCCCTCGAGGCGACTGGCTCTCCCATCCTCGGCCGTAGAACTGATCGCACTCGTCAATGCAGTAACCGCACTGCGAGCATGCGTAGGCGTACCAGGCCACGTCGCCGGGGATTCCGCGGACGTCCTCGTGGTGGCGCTCCCCGACCAGCGTGATCACCTGGTTGCCGAGGGGCCGCACCAGGGGCTCGATCGCCGACGTGAAGGAGAGCGCTCGACCGAGCCATCCGTTCCCGATCACCTTGCGCGGATTCATGAGGCCCTTCGGGTCCACCTGCCGCTTGAAGGCCTTCAGCCGGTTCACTCGCTCGGTCCCGAGCACCTGCGGCGCCTTTTTGGCAAAGTAGAGGCCCGTGCTGTACGGACGGCCGCCGTGCCTCTCGGCGATTTTCATCACCGTGAGCGCGAGGCCGAACACGAAGTTGTAGCTGAACTTCCTCTGATCGGCCGGAATGAGACCGAGGATGACGACCTCGGGCTTCCCGTCCGGGCCATCCCTGAGAACCACCCCCTCCTTGACGACAGGCTGGTCGATCTTTCGCTCGATCTCATCCAGGACGTTTCCGAGGCTCTCGAGCGGGATGATCACCTCGGCTGGCACGAGCGAGGGTCCCAGCCTCTTCACGACCATGAGCTTGAAGCGGTTCTCCCACTCGTGGTGGGCGACTCGGTCGCTCAGCAGCTCGGCCTCACACTCCTGCAGCAGCTCCTGGAGCCGCTGTCTCACGCCGGCCGCGGCGCTCTTCCTGAAGGCCAGCGTGCTGATGTAGGCGGCCGGCAGGATCACCCGCTTCTCGACGGGATGGCCGTTGTGCTCCATGAGGGGGGCGCGGTTCTTCAGCTCGGCCATGCGGGGGTTGATGAAGACGAAGGACCAGAGCGACAGCTCGCTGTCGACGATCTTCTGGATCGCCAGTTGGAGCTTTCGCGGGTCCGGACAGGCCACGCTGATGACCTCGAGGTCTTCCAGCGGCATCACGCGGAAGGTGAGCTGGGTGATGAACCCGGTGATCCCCTCGGCGTCCGCGATGAGCTGGATATCCTCGCCCTCGAAGTCGCGCACCTCGCCGGTCGGGAGGACGACGCGGACGCGGCTGACGTAGTCGCGGAACCACCCGGCCTCGAAGGAGCCGATCCCGACGCCACCCTGTGCGAGCCAGCCGGCGGCCGTGGAGGACGGATAGCTGGTCGGATAGGAGAGCAAGGTGAGCCCCTGTTTCGCCAGCTCCCGATCCAGCTTCTCCCAGACGATGCCGCCCTGTACGGTGACGGTCCGGGCCTCGCGGTCGACCTCGAGCACCTCCTTCATCCTGTAGAAATCCACCACGATGCCCTGTTTGACGGGGATCGCGCCGCCGTAGCCGGAGGTGGCTTTTCCACGGGGCGTGAGGGGGATTCGGAGCTTCGCGGCCCAGCGAACGAGCTCGATCAGCTCTTCTTCCGTCCCCGGCTGAACCACCGCGTCAGGGATCGTCTTGCCGATCAGCGGGCGGACGAGAGCGGGAATCGCGGCGATGTCGTGTCCGTAGAGCTTTCTCTCCACGCGATTGAAGGAGACTCGGTTTCCGAATAGTCGCGACAGGGTTGATCTATGCTGCTCTCGGAGCCGTTCCATGAGACCCTCCAGTGAGGCGCTCTACGACCCGCGGCGACCCTCCGTCCGTTCGATTGTTTGAACGCGCCTCTCGAGGCGCGCCACACGAATCGGCAGGTCGGCGGGTGACGATCGTGGGACTCCAGCCAATCCTAACAGAGGCTCCGGCGGATGGCTGTCGGGAGCGAGCAGCCAGCGCGTGTGGGGGAGAAACGATGCCCAGCTGTAGGGAAAACCCTTACCGCTGACGCCCTTGCACCGCCGCGTCGATCGCCGTACCTAGACGACGACTCCCTCTGGATGCGGACCCGGGCCATGGAAAGGGGATCGATGCCCGAACCGGCGACTCGAACCGCCGAGCAGGTCAGGTGGGCCAAGCTGATCGACCACGACCGCTGTATCGGCTGCCATGCCTGCACCACGGCCTGCAAGTCCGAGAACGAGGTACCGCTCTCCGTGACTCGTACCTACGTCAAGTACGTGGACGTGGGCGTCTTTCCCCAGTCCCGCCGTGCCTTCCAGGTGACGCGCTGCAACCAGTGCGAGCGGGCGCCGTGTGCGACCGCCTGCCCGACCGGTGCCATGTTCCGCCGTGCGGACGGGATCGTCGACTTCGACAAGTCGATCTGCATTGGCTGCAAGGCCTGCATCGCGGCCTGTCCCTACGACGCGATCTTCATCAACCCCGAGGATCACTCGGCCGAGAAGTGCAACTTCTGCGCGCACCGGCTCGACGTCGGGCTGGAGCCGGCCTGTGTGGTGGTCTGTCCCGTCGAGGCGATTCTGATCGGCGACCTGAACGAGCCGGGCTCCAAGGTCGCGCGGACCGCGAGCCGTCATCCGGTCTCGGTCCGGCGGCCCGAGAAGGAGACGCATCCGAAGCTCTTCTACAAGGGAGTGCATCAGGCCACGCTCGACCCGCTCGCCGCCGCGCGACCCGCTGGCGGAGCCTTCATGTGGAGCGAGCAGCAGACCGGACCCGGGCTGATCGTCTCCGGACATCCGGGCGAGCACGGCCGCTCCGGTGGAAACGGGGGCACTCGTGCGAACGCTCGCGGAGGCACCGAGCCCGGCAACTCTTCAGCCGCGGCGATCCTCGCCTACGACGTCGTACACCGGGCGCCGTGGGACTGGAGGGTGAGCCTCTATACGTTGACCAAGGGGATCGCGGCGGGCGCTTATCTGGCAGCAGCCCTCCTGCTGCTGACCGGCGTCCTGGGTGCCGGCGGACCGCTGTGGGGCTGGGCGGCTCCCGCGGTGGCGACGGTCTTCCTCGGCATCACCGGAGGACTGCTGCTCTGGGACCTCGAGAACCCGGCCCGGTTCTACATGATCTTCACGCGGCCGCAGTGGAAGAGCTGGCTGGTGCGGGGAGCCTTCATCATCTCCGGCTTCGGCGCGGTGCTGGCACTGCATCTCTTGGCGGCTGTCGCCGGCTGGTCCTGGCTTCCACGGCCGCTGCTGGGGTTGGGCCTTCCTTTGGGGGCGCTCACCGCCGTCTACACGGCGTATCTGTTCGCCCAGGCGAAGGGCCGCGATCTGTGGCAGAACCCGCTCCTGCCGCCACATTTCCTGGTGCAGGCCCTTCTGGGGGGAAGCGCGGCGTTGGTCCCCGTGGCGGCGGCACTGGAACCGTCAGCCCTGCCGGGACTCCTGTGGCTCCTGTCGGGAGCCAGCTTCGTCCATCTGCTGATGGTCGCGGGAGAGACCACCGTGACCCATGGGACGGCACATGCCCACCTGGCCGTGCGGGAGCTGACGACGGGCCGCTACGGCGCCTACTTCTGGACCGGCGCGCTGCTCGTGGCGATCGCGGTGGCGGCGCCTTGGATCGGACCGGTGGCCGGGACGAGCGGCCTGGTGGGGCTGTTGGCCTTCGAGCACGCCTATGTGCAGGCGGGCCAGGCCGTGCCGCTGGCCTAGCGCCGGACGAACAGAGCCGAGCATAGCGAAGCACGAGTCGGAACCATGACGGCGCACGGAAAGGGAGCCGAGACAGAGCGAACGATGGATCTGGGAAGACTGAACGAGAGGGTTAGCGCGGCGCGGGCCGAGACAGAGGCTCGGGGAGAGACCTTTTATCCCGGCGCCAGCCGCATCCACCTGGCCTCCTTCCCGCCCAAGGAGCGCTGGAATGACTGGGTCGAGCTGGATTCCAAGGCCTGGCCGGAACGCGTGGAGCGCCGCTACTTGCTGGTTCCTACGACCTGCTTCAACTGCGAGTCGGCGTGCGGTCTTCTGGCATACGTGGACAGGGAGAATCTCCAGGTCCGCAAGTTCGAGGGAAACCCCGAGCACCCGGCGTCGCGCGGCCGGAACTGCGCGAAGGGACCCGCCACCCTCAACCAGGTCACCGACCCGGACCGCATTCTCTACCCGCTGAAGCGGGCGGGCGGACGCGGAGAGGGAAGGTGGGTGCGGGTTGGTTGGGACGAGGTTCTGGACGAGCTGGCCGACCGTATCGGGACCGCAATCCGCGAGGACCGGCACGGCGAGATCATGTACCACGTGGGGCGGCCGGGCGAGGATGGCTTTACCGAGCGCACGTTAGCCGCGTGGGGAGTGGACGGGCACAACTCGCACACAAACGTCTGCTCTTCCAGCGCCCGGGCCGGCTATCAGCTCTGGTGCGGCATGGACCGCCCCAGCCCCGACCACGCCAACGCCAACGTGATCCTTCTCGTCAGCTCCCACCTGGAGACGGGCCACTACTTCAACCCCCACGCCCAGCGCATCCTGGAGGGCAAAGAGCGAGGCGCAAAGCTCATCGTCTTCGACACGCGCCTCTCGAACACGGCGACCCACGCCGACTTCTGGCTCCCGACCGTGCCCGGCTCCGAAGCCGCGGCTCTGCTGTCGATCGCCAACCACCTGATTCAGAACGACCTCTACGACAGGGAGTTCGTCCGCCGCTGGTGGAACTGGCAGGAGTACCTGGAGACGGAGCGGCCCGACGTCGAGGCGACGTTCGAGAACTTCGAGCGTGAGCTGAAGCGGATCTACGAAGCCTACACCTTCGACTACGCCGCCGAGGAATCCGGGCTGGACGCGGAGGTCCTCGCCGAGGTCGCGGCGGTGGTCGCGGCCGCCGGCACCCGCCTCTCGACTTACACGTGGCGAAGCGCGACGTCGGGAAACGAAGGAGGCTGGCAGGTAGCGCGAACGCTCTTCCTGCTCAACGCCCTGCTGGGAGCCGTCGGCACGGAGGGAGGCCTGTATCCCAACGCCTGGAACAAGTTCGTCCCGAAGCCGATCCGGCTGCCTCGCCACCCGGAGCACTGGAACGAGCTCACCTGGCCGCAGGAATACCCACTCTGCATGTACGAGCTCTCCTTCCTCCTCCCTCACCATCTCAAGGAGGGGCGCGGCAAGCTCGACGTCTACTTCACGCGGGTCTACAACCCGGTGTGGACGAACCCGGACGGGTTCTCGTGGATCGAGGCCCTGACGAACGAGTCTCAGGTGGGCCTTCACGTGGCGCTCACGCCCACGTGGAGCGAGACCGCCTACTTCGCCGACTACATCCTCCCGATGGGCCTCGGCTCCGAGCGTCACGACCTCCACTCGTACGAGACACACGACGGCCAGTGGATCGGCTTTCGCCAGCCGGTGCTGCGGGCCGCCCGGGAGCGGCTCGGAGAGACGGTGGGAGATACCCGGCACACGAATCCGGGCGAGGTTTGGGAGGAGAACGAGTTCTGGCTCGAGCTCTCGTGGCGGATCGACCCGGACGGAAGCCTCGGCATCCGTGAGTTCGTGGAGTCCCGAGAGAACCCGGGCCAGCGGCTCACCGTCGATGAGTACTACGCCTACATCTTCGAGAACTCGGTGCCCGGCCTTCCGGATGCGGCGGCTGCGGAAGAGCTCACGCCCCTCCAGTACATGCGCCAGTACGGGGCTTTCGAGGTCGCAAAGAGGATCGGACGCCTGCACGAGACCGAGATCGATGCCGATGAGTTGAAGGACCCGGCCGAGGATGCCCGGGGCCGTGTGTACACGCGCGCCCCGGCGCCCGCGTCGCTCAACGTCGTGCCGACGGGTGCACCGGATCCGGACCCCGAGGGTCGACGCCCGGCTGGAGTGCGTGTCGACGGCAGGGTGCGGCGGGGCTTTCCGACGCCGAGCGGTCGCCTCGAGTTCTACTCCTCGACCGCCTCCTCCTGGGGATGGCCTGAGTACGCGCTGCCCACTTACATCCGGAGTCACGTCCACCCCGACGCGCTGGAGGAGGATCAGAAGGTCCTGATCTCGACCTTCCGCCTGCCCGTCCAGATCCACACGCGCAGTGCCAACTCGAAGTGGTTGGACGAGATCGCACACACCAATCCCCTGTGGATCCACCCCGAGGACGCGAAGGGAGTGGACATCGGTACGGGAGACCTGGTGCGCGTCGAGACCGAGATCGGACACTTCGTGCTCAAGGCCTGGGTCACCGAGGGGATCCGACCGGGCGTCGTGGCCTGCAGCCACCACATGGGGCGCTGGAAGCTCGCTGACCATGGTCAGCGGCAGCTCATGGCAACGGTCGCACTTCGGCACGAGGAGGACCGCTGGAGCATCGACGTCGAGGAGGGAGCCCGACCCTACGAATCGGAGGATCCGGACACGGGGCGCATCTGGTGGACTGAAGTCGGCGTCCACCAGAACCTCACTTTTCCGGTGCACCCCGACCCCGTCTCCGGCATGCACTGCTGGCACCAGGCCGTCCGTGTGCGGAAGGCGGAAGCAGCTGACCGCTACGGCGACATCCACGTGGACACGGAGGAGTCCCACCGCGTGTTCAAGGCTTGGCTGGCCAAGACGCGCCCGGCTTCGGAGCACTCGCCGGATGGCAACAGACGGCCGCACTGGCTGATTCGTCCGGTCAAGCCCACGAAGGAGGCGTATCGACTCCCGGTGAGCCCGCGAGCCGAGTGAACGGCCGGTGACCCGTCGGCCGCGTCCGTCGGAGTCCGCATTGGGCCCAGCTCAGGTGGGATCTACCCCGGCGCTGGGAGAATCGACCCCGGCGCTCGGCGAGCTCTTTCGGGCCCTCGGCTCCCTGGTCGAACCACCAACCACCGCTGCCGAACGGGTGGCCGACCTGCTGGATCTCGGTCCGCTGCCCACCGAGGCCGACTACACGCAGCTCTTCCTCTTCCAGCTGACGCCGTACGCCTCGGTCTACTTGGGCCCGGAGGGGATGCTGGGCGGGGAGGCTCGCGACCGGATCGCCGGCTTCTGGCGCGCGCTGCGGCAGGAGCCGCCCGCCGAGCCGGACCACCTGGCCGTGATGCTCGCTTTCTATGCGAGACTCACAGAGGAGGATGCGGGTTCAGAGGAGTCTCGTGCGCGAGCAGCGTTGCGCCGGGCTCGGAAGGCCTTTCTCTGGGAGCACCTTCTCTCCTGGCTCCCGCCCTACCTGAGCAAGATCGACGATCTCGGGCCCCCGTTTTATCGACGCTGGGCAGAGCTCCTCCAGGACGCCCTTCGCGAGGAGGTCCACGCCCTCGGCGCACAGGAAGGACTCGCGCTTCACCTGAGAGAGGCGCCGCGCATCTTGGATCCGAGGAACGGAGACCCCGACGGTTTCGTGGCCGCTCTGTTGAGCCCCGTCCGCAGCGGCATGATCCTCGCCCGCTCGGACCTGGGTCGGGCCGGTCGTGAGCTGGATCTGGGGACGCGGGCCGGCGAGCGGAGGTTCGTACTCAAGGGACTCCTGGAGCAGAATCCGGCCGGAACGCTCGAGTGGCTGCGCCTCGAGGCCGCCGGCTGGGCGGGACGTCACGGACTCCCAGATCCGCTCGCGCCTGGGATTGCCGACTTCTGGCGGAGGAGAGCCGAGGCTACCACCGATCTGCTAGGAGATCTCGCGGAAGAAGCGACGATCGAGCCGGGCGCTCGCAGCCCAGACAGCGCCGAGACCGTCTAGTCGGACACGGGACCGTTCCTGATTCCGGGCAGGCAGGTGTAGGGGTGCGCCGCCCTCTACCTGTACAGGTGTACAACTAGAGGGTGCAGACCTAGAAGGTCTGGAAGACGCCGAAGAGCCGAACCTCGCCCACGTCCTGCCTCACGGTGTCGAAGCCGATCAGCTCGAAGAAGCTGCTCCGCACGTACGCCGTCGCGTCAAAGCCGATGCCCCAGCGACCGATCGGGAGAATCCCCTGCACGCCACCCCAGTGGAGGATGTGGTAGGTGTCGCCCGCGATCTCGGCCGATCCGTTCAGGGTGTTCAGGTAGACGAAGCGGTAGCGAACGAGCCCGATCTCTCTGCCTCTGTGCGTGAACGCGACCCGGCCCCACACGCCGGCACCCAGCCCCATGTCGTACTCGCGAAGACGCTCGCGGTCCGGCACCACGGCCAGGAACGCGTACTCCGAGTTGACCGCCCCCAGGACATAGCCGTGGATGTTCAGGTGCGTCCGAAGATCCCACGTCTCCGAGAGCTTCCACTCCGAGAACAGGGCACCGCCGAAGCTCTGGCCGCCGAACTCGACCGCGTTGTTGTTGATGAAGTCGTAGTTCTGGGTGATGCCGAAGACGTGGTGCACCTTCTCAGACTTCTTGATGTCCCTGGAAAACAGGTTCCCCCAGATCTGAAGACGACCGATCAGCTCCTTGTCCGTGAAGTTGAGCTGCAGGCCGAGAGTGAAGAAATCGAACGGCTTGCGGCGCGCGTTCCGCCACGGATCGCCGAAGTTGAGATCGAACTCGAAGAAGCCATCTAGCTCTTGCGTATCTGTCTGGAAGGTCTCGGTCGTGGTCCGGTCACCGATCAGGCGGACGCCCAGCTTGGCGAAGTTGTTGAGATCGGGAGGGATCCTGTCGTACGGATTGCTCGGGTTCACGTGGACGCGAGCGGCCCGGCCCGAGACGAGGCGGTTGAAGCCGCGCATCGGGTTCACGAGGAAGCCCCCGATCTCCTTGAAGACCCGCTCGGCACCGGTGGCCTCGTTGTCCAGGAAGCTCGAGCCGGTCCGGTAGAGCACCTCACCGATCGCTATTCCTCCGATGCTGGTAGCGACCCAGTCGTTGAGAGCCGGCGGGTGAATCTCGCCGCAGCACTCCCACAGGAAGCTCCCCATGAGCGCGAACGGCATCGCCTCCCAGTAGTTCAGGCCGTTCGAGCGTGCCGAGTTGAAGTACAGGCTCCCGTGATACGGGTGGCCGAAGAGGTTGTTGGAAAAGTGGTTGTCGTCGAAGAAGAATCCGTCCGAGAGGTTCTGCCAGAAAGTGCGCGGGGCGACGTGGGTGAAGCCGCCCTCCCGGATGTACTCGTTGTAGAACCAGACGAGCGCGTTGACTGCGAGCATCTCGCCGATCGCCAGCCCCACGTTCCGCTTCGCCCCCCAGGCGTCGAAGCGCAGTGCCTCGTCCTGCCGCCGCGCGGTGGAAAGTGACCCTTCGACCGCATTTAAGGAATCAGCGGATGCGACGACGTCGCCGGGGTCGGGGACGCCCGCTGCATCCTGGGCACGCACGCCGGGTACGGCGGTGCAAGCGACTATCACGAAGCCAGATACAAGGATGCGGAGGATCGCGCAGGCGGGTCGCCGGAGCCGGTAAAACCCTTGATGTTTTCGGGGAGGTTGAGCGTAGCCGGAGGCTAACCGAAAGCGTCGATCAGCCGCGAGCCTCCGTAACGTGGCTCCGTCCGGATTCATGGCAACACCTCAGAAACGGCTAGGCCGACTCCGTTTCGCTTGCCTTTAACCATCTCCAGAGGCGGTAGCGGGCGGTAGTCGGGAAAACCTCTATTCTCGCCCGTATGGATCGGCTGAGGTAAAGTGTGCAGCTTGCACCGTACGATGGAGCTGAATGGAGCGGTGGCGCTGATCACCGGCGGCAGCGAAGGCATCGGCCGAAGCATCGCCGAAGCCCTCGTGGCGGAGGGAGCCGTGGTCACGATCACGGGTCGGCGCGAGGACCTCCTGCGCGCGACGGCTGAGGAGATCGGCGCGGATTTCATAGTGGGCGATGTGGGACGCGAGCCCGATGCGGTTCGGACCGTCGCCTCCGTCGTCGAGAAGCACGGGCGCCTCGACATCCTGGTCAACAACGCCGGCTACGGGACCTTCAAGCCGCTGGTCGAGATGGAGCTGGACGAACTGGAGGCCGTTTATCGTACCAACGTCTTCGGCGCCTTCCTGATGGCGCGAGAAGCTGCCCGCCAGTTCATCAAGCAGGGCGGCGGCGAGCTGATCAACATCTCTTCGACCTCCGGGCTCAAGGGGGGACGCGGGAGCACGGCGTACAGCTCCTCCAAGTTCGCACTGAGGGGGATGACGGAGTGCTGGCGCGACGAGCTGAGGCGCCACGACGTGCGCGTCATGCTCGTGAACCCGAGCGAAGTGGTCACGGGGTTCTCATCCAAGGCCGGATACGAGCAGCAGGTCTCTCCCAAGAAGCTCCGCCCGGAGGAGATCGCCGACGCCATCGTCGGAGCGCTCAAGGTCGACGGCCGCGGCTTCATCCCCGAGTTTTCGGTCTTCGCCACGAATCCCTTCTAGTAGACCGATCATGGGCTGCGGCCCAGCGGTTTGCACGTGCTCGAATGGGACGAGGAGAAGGAGAGTCTGATGCTGGACTCAAAGCAGAGGTTGGGTTTCGGAGCGGCGCTCGCCACGATCGGAGCGTTCGGGATCGTCGTCATGCCCCTGTTGGGCTGGTCCGACGTGGCACGCCCGTGGGGCTTCGTGCTCGGATTCCTTTTCGGCGTGGCTGCAGGCGTGGGAGCAAGCCTGTCGATTTGGGGGCTGATCGAGCGGCGCTCCGGCCGGTGACGGGTCAGCACTGATTTCGAGCGAATGAGATACAGAGCGCTCGCGGGAATCGTGCTCGTCGTTCATTCAGGATTCGTTCTTTTTGTCGTGGCGGGCGCTCTGGCGGTGCTGTGGATTCCCCGGCTCGCCTGGCTGCATATCCCCTGCATGCTCTACGGTGCTGGCATCGAGTTCATCGGCGGGACATGTCCGCTCACGCGTCTGGAGAACCGCTTCCGGCTACTGGCCGGAGAGCCGGATTACGGCCACAGCTTCCTGGGCCACTACATCGGGGGCGCCGTGGATCCGGCCAAATGGGCGCGAATCGAACCGTGGCTCGGGGCGTCGCTCCTGGTCGGCAATGTCGCCATCTACGCTTATCTCGTGAGCAAGATCGGCGGGGGTTGAGCTGTCGTCGTCCTTCAAACCGCGGGTTGATCGGTGTCAGACGGGCCCGCTACCGGGCAGCCGGAGCTGCTCGTTGGATGTGAAGAATAGCCGGCGGTTCCAGAGGACGACGATCACGGCCGACACGGCGACGGCGCTCGCCAGCATGAACATGACGACGATCTGATAGCGGATGGCCAGCAGCGGCGAGACTCCGGCCAGGATCTGCCCGGTCATCATCCCGGGAAGCGCGACCAGGCCCACCACCATCAGGCTGTTCACCGTCGGGATAAGTGCAGCGCGCAGCGCGCTCCGGGTCGGTCCCCTCGAGGCACGGGCCGCCGTCGCACCGAGCGCCAGATAGGCCTCCACCTCCCCTCGCCTCGACCGTAGCTCCGCGGCGAGCCGCTCGTGAGCCAGCGCCGCGGCGTTCATCGCGTTCCCGACGATCATCCCGAACAGCGGGATCAGGTAGCGCGGGTTGTACCAGGGCTCGATCCGGACGACCACCAGGCTCACGTAGAAGAGCGTGAAGCCGGAGCCCACGAGCAACGCCAGTCCGGTCATGCCGTACAGCCGCAGGGGGCGGTCTTCCTGGCGCCGCACCGCCTCCCGCGCGGCGACCGCGAGCATGATGGTGAGCGCCCCGAGTACCAGCCACCATTGGTCGATCGCGAAGATGTAGACGAGGACGTACCCCACCAGGGCGAGCTGCACGACGGCTCTGATCGCTCCTACGATCAGGCTCCCGGTGAGTCCCAGCCGCTGCCACCGTGAGAGCCCCACGGCCAGAAGCACGAGGCCGGACGCGGCGACCAGGTCGAGCCAGGAGAGACCCAGGATCGGGGATAGGAGAATCTCGGGCTCGAGGCCCGTCCCCGGCCCGGACCGCTCCTGCAGGCGTGACGCCGAGAGCGTCCCGTTCACCCCGGCCACATTCACCCCGGCCACGTTCACCCCGGCCACGCCAGCCGCGGCCACATGCGCTCGGGTCACATTCGCCACGCTATGCCAGAACATCCGTGGCCTCCCCGTACTCCTCCACGGCACCCCCGGATAGACGCACCGCCTCATCGGCAATGGCCGCGGCCTCGTAATGGCGATGTGTCGACAGGATGACCGTCATGCCCCGCTCCGCGCGGAGCCTCCGAATCGACTCCAACAGGAACTCGGACGACTCCGGATCGAGCGCGGACGTCGGCTCGTCCAGGAGAAGCACCTCCGGGCCGCCGATCAGCGTCCGCGCCAGAGTCGCGCGCTGCTGCTCACCCACCGAGAGCTCGTGAGACGGCCGGTCCTCGAGCGCTGGATCCAGCCCGGCCAGCTCCAGCGCCTCACGCGCTCGTTCCGGGAGCTCCTGGTCGTCCACTCCCGCGATCTCCGCCGCCTCGCGGAGGTTGTCGTGCACCGATCCCGTGAACATGACCGGAGTTTGGAAGACGAAGCCCACTCGCCGGCGAAGCGCCGTCGCGGGATACTCCTGGAGCGACCGGTCCAGGTATGAGATCTCGCCGGCCGCCGGATCATCCAACCGATTCAACAGCCGGAGAAGAGAGGTCTTTCCAGCTCCCGATGAGCCGAGAAGCACCGTGATTCGCCCCCGGGGGATGACGAGATCGATGTCCCTCAGCAGCACTCGGCCGGATTTCACCTGCCGGACGGCTCGGAGCCGAAACGCTGCCTTCGGAACTGTGCTCACGCCACCCTCACCACGGTCACGTTCGGGTCTGCTCTCATGCGGCTCGCGCCCGCCACGTATCGGAAGGCATCCGGAGCGCGACGACGAGGCCGGACGCGACGGTGAGCGCGGCGATGGCCAAGATGGCCGCCTCCCCGCCGAGCGCGTCGGCTATGAGGCCCACGGCCAGGGCTCCGACGGCGTAGCCTCCGTCTCGCCACAGCCGGTACACGCCGATCGCCGAGGCTCGCCAGGACGGCTCGGCCACATCGCCTACGGCCGCGAGCAGCGTCGGGTAGACCAGGGCGGTGCCCAGGCCAAGCACGATCGACGCCCCCAGCCAGCCTCCGAAGCTGGAGAGCCTCGCGACCGCGAAGAGGGCGAGTCCCTGAAGCACCATTCCCGCCACGATCAGCGGCTTCCTCCCCCAATAGTCGCTGAGCGCACCGGTGCCCAGCTGCAGCATGCCCCAGGCCAGCGGGTAGGCGGCAGCGAGTATCGCGATCTGGTTCAGGGACACGCCGGCACTCGCGAAAAAGAGCGGAAACAGCCCCCACGCCAAGCCGTCGTTCAGGTTGTTGACGAGGCCGGCCTGGCTGCAGCTGGAGAGGCTCTTGTCCTTCCAACTCGTCCGCACGAAGATCTCCCGCCCCGTGGGGCGACCCGCCCGGCTCGAGTTGTTCGACCGGTTGGAGTTGTTCGCCCGATTCGAATCGCGTTGACCAGCCTCGACCTGGACGTGGTCCACTGTATCGCGGACGAAGAGGACCGAGAGCCCGAGGCCCAGGGCCACGAAGGCGATCCCGAGGTAGAAAGGCTCCGGCCGCAGCCCGAACCGGCTCGCGATCAGGCCGCTCGCCAGCGCAGCCACTCCCACGGCCACGTAACCGGCGAACTCGTTCAGCCCCATGGCGAGGCCCCGCCGCTTGGGACCCACGAGGTCGATCTTCATGATCACCGTCGTAGACCAGCAGAGGCCCTGGTTGATCCCCAGCAGCACGTTGGCCGCCACGATCCACGACCAGGCCGGAGCCCACATCACCATGAAGGGGACCGGCACGCCCACCAACCATCCGGCGACCAGGACCTGCTTGCGGCCCACCCGGTCGGAGAGTCGGCCGGCGAAAAGGTTGGCAATCGCCTTGACGAGCCCGAAGGTGCCGATGAAGGAGAGGATGGCCGCTCGGGACACCATGCCGAACTCCTGCTCGGCGATCAGCGGCACGACGGCGCGCTCCAGACCGACCATGGCGCCCACGAAGGCGTTCACGACGACCAGGAGAGTGAACTGCCGCCAATT
>JBDHIM010000179.1:0-4195 GCA_039587445.1 Gemmatimonadota bacterium | reverse complement strand
CAGAGCAGAACTGGAATAAGTCGGCCAATTGAATGAACTCGTCTCATGGGAACACCCCTCCAGGCCGATGCTGAGGCCACGCGGAGTCGTGGCGTGCCATCGGCTCCGCACGTCACGGCCATCACATGCAAACGTGCTTCGGAGATCGGGTTGGTGCGGTCAGGCAGGCGTCCTACTAGGGGCGTCGGCTCGGCGCAGTCGTGGACCACCGAGCAGCTTGGAGAGCTTCGTCGCCCTCAGTCTGTTAGCCTAACTCAGTAAGAGAGCCTCGCAAGTCAGGAGAACCTCTATTCTGCGGCGTATGGTCGGAGGACGAGATCAGGAGCGTGGAGGGGCCGCGTTGTGAGGAGGCCCGGCTATCCGTCGAGCATAGACTTGGCCCACCGGATACCCGCTTCGCCGTATGGATGCTGTGCTGAAGAGAACGGCTCGCTCGACCCCGATGTGCCCGGATCGTCGAACGAGAGGATATCGTCCACTTCCGGGTTGACCCACGTCATATCCTCTCGCCGTTCCTGAAAGTAGAGCCGCAAGGGTTCCCGCCGGCCTTCTCCTGCATCGGTCCAAACGAAGGCACCACCCTCGCCGGCGGCGACCTCTCGCTCGGGATCGAACGCGGCCAGCATGTCGTGACGATCCACATACCGTCGGCGATCACACGGGCCGTGCGGCAGGGCCTCGACCACCCCATCCACGTGTGCGGCTTCACCCGCGAACCGGAAGAAGCGACCAGCCCAAACTTGGTAGTGAGCGAGCATCGTCGGACCCGCTCGGCGGATGAATGCTTGCGAAGAGAGCGTCTCCTTCCACGCGTCCGGCCCGTGAGCGACACCGAGGGCGGCAAGACTGAGTGCGCTGTCGCCTCCCCCGACCACGCAGTGCTGGTAGAGCCCCACCCGTTTGATGAGACTCGAGCGCAGCGCCCAGGCAAGGCCCTTCGCGGAACCGGGAAGATAGCCTTCCCGCTGCCACGCCTTCACACCCGAGTGGGCGCACAGCACCATGTCTGCGTAGTGCCTGATCGCCACGGAGAAACACTGAACGGCTGCATGACGGTTCAGGGCATCGACGACGCGAAGCGGCCACTCCGGCTCGTGGAAAAGTACATCGGCATCGAGAAGCACGAGGCCCGAGTAGCCCTCGGCCGCCAGACGCTCCCCACCGATTTGTAACAGGCGCTCCTTTTGCCACATGACATCGCCGCCTCGTAGCCTGAGAACGTCGGGACTGTCTTCGGTTTGAAAAGGTGCGTCGCCAAAGGCGAGTTCTACGGTGAGGAGACGAAGCCCGACCCTCTCGATCCCTTCCCGAAAGAGGCTGTAGTTGCGGATCCTGGACCTGGACCGAAGTGGATTGAAGAAGCAGCACACCGCGCCGAGTTCCTTACCAAGCGGCTGCCTAGACATGGCGAGGGCGCGAACTCCAGTGGCTGACGAAGATGCTCCTTAGCGGAGTGGAGATCTTAACTGCTGTTATGCCCGGCGACAGGTCTCGGACGAAAACGGGATCCCCCGGGGAAAGCTGCGCGGGCGGCCCGATAGGGGCGGTGGTGACCCCGAGTTATCGGTCCCGAAGTCAGATGAACGAAGGGGCGGCCCCGAAGGAACCGCCCCCACAAATTCGCTGCGCGCAAGGGTTGGCGTTCAGCACTCGCCCTTGACGTACTTAGCCACGAGCTTCGCCAATCCCTTTCCTCCTACATCCCGACCGTTCACGGTGCACTTAGTTCTAACGGGGAGTGGGTGATGGTATGTAAAGGTACCGCAACTTGCCGGTGCCCCAATGATATCGAACCACACGGTTACTCCGTTTTGGGGGCCAAGATTATGTATGTTCTGCCCCCCCACACCTACACAGTTCAAGGATTCGTCATTGCCATTAGGTGTGACTCTGTAATAGACCCAACCTGATGTCACATTCTTCGCACACGTAAGCGTGACTTGAATGCACTGCGTAACCAAACCCTCGGTCGTTACATCCGCAGCAATTGCAGGAGGCTCAAGCAAGGTGGCCTGCTCGGCGTCGTTACAGGCGAGGGCGAGGAACGGTACGGCGAGTAGGGCGAGTCGTATCTTCATTGGGACCCTCCTGCTTTGAGGTGTTGGGCGTCGGCACCGTGCTAACGGCTGCGCGCGCCACGGCTCAGAGGGAGACCCGAACTAGCACCTAGCAAATGGGTAAGTAGATGTAGACGCTAAAGCACGAGGCCCCTCGCGGGTTTCGTGTCCGGGCTGTCAGCCGGTGTGCTCCTGCAACGGGTCACTGGCTGGCAGCTTTTTTGTTCGTTGAGAATCCCCGGCGGCGATCCAGCCGGGTCGTCGGGCAGGCGTCCTACTAGGGGCGTCGCTCGGCGGCGCGGCTAGATGACCGGGCCGGAGCAGGCTGTGCCTTCGCTTCTATGTTGCTTCGCGGCAAAACCTTGCGTGTACCTTTATACTGCCCGTCGAGCCTCGCAAGTCCGGAAATTCTTGATTCTGCCGTACAGTCAGCGGCGTATGGTCGGAGGACGAGATCAGCAGCGTGGAGGGGCCAGATGCGAGCGGGGGCGGCCCTGAAGGAACCGCCCCGGACCACCTGCCGGCAGATGCCTGTTTATCCCTGTCCGCGAAGATCTCCTCGAGCCGCTGTTGGGCAGCCTGGACGCGAGGCTGAAGCTCTTTCCAGCATACTCAGCCGGGCAGGTTCATCCGCCGCAAAAGATCATCGAAGCGCGGATCAGTCCTCAGACCGTCAAACAGGGGAACCACTCCGATGTAGGGCAGGTTCGGTTCCCGAAGCTCGAAGGCTCGCTCCAGCCAGTCGAGCACCAGGTCGGTCTCTCCGGCATGGGCATATAGACGCGCGATCCGCATCGGGGCCACATGGCGCGTGCGCGAACGCGCGGCCAACGTCTCCGCCGCGAGCCTCATGGCCGCCCGGTAGCCTCCCTCCGCGAACCCCGCCGACAATGCCTCCTCGACTTCGCTGTCGCCCCGATCCCTGTACAGCGCCTTAACTTCTTCGAGCGCCTCCGGGTACATCCGCTTCTCGTACAAGGCGGTCCACAGGCCGGAGCGCGCCAGCGGGTGGTTCGGCACCGTCGCGAGCGTCTTTCGGAACTGGGCGATCGCGTCGTCCACCCGGCCCGCGAAGATCAGGTCCATGCCGTAGAAGCTCTGGTGCATGGCATTCAGCGGATCCAGCTTGAGGGCGCGCTCGATCTGGGCCATCGCTTCTTCCGGACGTCTGTTGAACATCAAGAAGTGCGAGTACGAGACGCGCACGCCCGGTAGGTTCGGGTTGAGCGCGATCGCCTGCCGAAAGGCGGTCTCTGCACTCTCCCAATCCCACTCTCCCCATGCTCTGACTGTACCGTTTACCGCGTGAGCCTCCGCGAGCGTGCTGTCCAGCTCGAGGGCTCTGAGCGCCGCCGCCTTTGCCTTCGGCGTCGCCTCGCTCGGTGGCGACAGCCCGAACTGCTGCCTCGCTACCCAGACCCGGGCGATGCCCGCGTACGCCATAGCGTAGTCGGGATCCCTTTCCAGCGCCGCCTCGAAGTACCGGAGCCCGGTCTCGAGATCTGAGGGCGAGAGCCTTCTGACGTGGAACTGGCCCTGCAGATAAGCCTTGTACGCCTCCGGATCTACTGGACGAGCGCTGGCGAGCCGCGCCTCTGCCTGCGGGGTGAGAACGGATTGAATCTCGCCGGCAATCGCGCGCGTGAGGTCACGGTACAGTGTCATCACGTTCCGCAGTTCCCCACGTCGCACTATCGGATCCGCCAGGTATTCCTGCGTCTCACCATCGACCAGCCGGACCTCGACGTCCACACTGTCCCCTGCCCAAAGCACAGTGGGCTCGACGAGCGCGTCGACACTGAGCTCGCGCGCTATTTCCTGGACCGGCTTATCCGTGTTCTGGTACTGCATCACGGAGGTCCGGGCGATCACCGCGATCCCAGCCTGTTGTAGCTCGGAGATCAGCGCGTTGTGCAAGCCCTGAACCAGGTACTCCTGCTCGGGATCGTTCATGAGGTTGGTGGGTGGAAGCACGGCCAACCGCTCGATCGGCGAGGCCTCGAGCAGCGTCGTCACCCACCAGCCGGCGGCGACCACGAGCCCGACTGCCGCTACGCTGGCCACCGCGCGCCGACGCCGAGCCCGCCGGTTCCGCCGGGCGTCCTCCGCGATAGCCTGCGCCGTGTTCGCCTCCGCCA
>JBDHIM010000178.1:0-4244 GCA_039587445.1 Gemmatimonadota bacterium | reverse complement strand
CGGAGCCGGCGGCCGAGGTGGAGCTCGCGGAGCCGCAGGAGATGGAGATCGAGGAAGCGGTCGCCGAGGAGATCCTGGAGCCGGCCGCCGAAGCGACTCAGGAACCGGCCGACGTCTCGGAAGCCGCAGAGCCGGAGGCGGAGGCGCCGAAGCGTCGCAAGCGCAAGCCCAAGCCCGTCCGTCGCGGCATGCCGTCGGCGCCGACGGCGTCTGCCGCACCGACAGCGTCTGCCGCGCCGACAGCGTCTGCCGCGCCGGGCGGCACGGTGCGCATCAAGGCGGAGGGATACACGGTCGACGGCCGGCGCAAGCCACGCCCCGAGCAGCGTCGCCGCCAGCGCCGGGTGGACCAGGATGCGGTGCAGGAGAACGTCAAGCGCACGCTGGCCGCCATCGAGGGTGGAACCGGAGGCCGGAAGCGTAAGCGTGAAGCGCCGTCCGCGGAGCAAGAGGCAGAGCTCGAGCGCCAAGCGATCGAGGCCGAGGCCGAGAAGACCCGTGTACGCGTCAACGAGTTTCTGACGGTCTCCGAGTTCGCGGACCTTATCGAGGTGCCTTCTCAACAGATCATCACGTCGGCCTTCAAGAACCTCGGCCTCATGGTGACGATCAACCAGCGTCTCGATTTCGACCAGATCGAGTTGATCTGCGAGGAGTTCGGATTCGAGGCGGTTCGCGAGCAGACGTACGAGGCCGACCTCCAGGACTTGACGGAGGAGGTGGACACGGAGGAGGACCTGCTTGCGCGCGCGCCCGTCGTGACCGTGATGGGCCACGTGGATCACGGGAAGACGTCGTTGCTCGACCACCTCCGCCAGACCAACGTCATCGCGGGCGAGGCCGGCGGAATCACGCAGCACATCGGCGCCTATCGCCTCGAGCTCGACGGTGGGAGATCCGTCACTTTCCTCGACACGCCGGGACACGAAGCCTTCACCGCCATGCGGGCCCGCGGCGCGGAGATCACCGACGTCGTCGTGTTGGTGGTCGCCGCCGACGATGCGGTCATGCCGCAGACGATCGAGGCGATCAGCCACGCCAAGAACGCCGGCGTGCCGATCATCGTGGCGATCAACAAGGTGGATCTACCGGCAGCGGACGTGCCCAAGGTGCAGCAGGACCTGCTCAGCCACGATGTGGTGCTCGAGGAATTCGGCGGCGACGTGCTGTCCGCGGCGGTATCGGCCAAGACGGGACAGGGTCTCGACGAGTTGCTGGAGAAGGTCCTGCTTCAGGCGGAACTCCTCGAGCTCAAGGCCAATCCGAACCGGTCGGCAGGGGGCACTGTCGTCGAGGCTCAGCTGGATCGCGGCATGGGGCCTGTCGCTACCGTGCTCGTGCAGAGCGGCACCTTGAGGGTCGGGGATAACTTTATCTGCGGCCTCTTCGGCGGTCGCGTGCGCGCGCTTCTCGATGAGCGTGACAAGAACATAGAGGAAGCCGGGCCTTCCATGCCGGTGCGCGTGCTCGGATTGGAGGGGGTGCCTCAGGCCGGGGACTCCCTGATGGTGGCAGAAGCCGATCGGACCAAGGAGATCTCCGGGCGTCGCCAGCAGCTGGAGCGCGAGAAGGACATGCGCCGGCGGCAGAAGGGCACGCGGCTCACGGAGCTCTTCGACACCGTCGAGGCCGGCGAGGGAGCGGTACTCAACCTCGTCATCAAGGCGGACACCGACGGTTCGGTGCAGGCTCTCTCCGACTCCCTGGAGCGGCTGAGCACCGGAGAGGTCATGGTGGAGGTCATTCACCGTGGCGTCGGGGCGATCAACGAGTCCGACGTGCTGCTCGCTTCGACCAGCTCGGCAGCGATCATCGGCTTCCATGTGCGGCCGGATGCTGGCGCGCGCGATCTCGCCCAGCGCGAAGGAATCGAGATACGCAGCTACGATGTGATCTATGAGGCCGTAGAAGACATGCGCCTCGCGCTCGAGGGACTCCTCAAGCCGGAGGAGCGGGAGGTCATCGTTGGGACCGCCGAGGTCAGAAAGCTCTTCCGAGTTCCCAAGGTGGGTACGGTTGCGGGCTGCTACGTGGCCGACGGGGTGATTCAACGCAACCTTCGGGTTCACCTCGTGCGGGACCAGCTGCGCATCTACAGCGGCAAGATCGACAGCTTGAAGCGCTTCAAGGACGACGTCAAAGAGGTGCGCGAGGGATTCGAGTGCGGCATCTCGATCGAGGGCTACAACGACATCAAGGAAGGCGATCTAATCGAGTCGTATCGCATCGATGAAATCGCCCGCACCCTGGCCGAGAGCGCGGCAGCGACGGAAGCTGCCACTCCCTAGGCGTCCGTCCGGGTGGTGGGGCAAAGCGCCAGGAGAGGATGGCCGCTGTAGTCGGCGTCGGTCGCTGGGTGCTCCACCTGCCCGGCTGCACGTCGCTCAAGGCGAAGCGCCGGATAGTGCGCAGCCTGCGCGACCGGCTCCAGGCGCGCTTTCGCGTCTCCGCCGCCGAGACCGACTTCCAGGACAAGTGGCAGAAGGCGGAGATCTGTGTCGCTCTCGTTGCCTCGGATCCGTCCGTTGCCGAAGCCCTGCTGGCTCGCCTGGATCAGCACGTCGGCTCGGACCCTCGGGCTCTCGTCGTCGAGAGAGAGACGACCCTTTATTGAGCTCCTCCGCCTTCTCCTTCTCGACGAGGAGCCTCACGCTGCCGAGCGGACACGGAAAGGCCGTAGCATGACGAGCAGAAGGATCGAGCGCGTGAATCACCTGCTGCGCGAAGAGTTGGCGGCTCTGATCCTCCGTTCGGCGAAGGACCCGAGGGTGGCCCCCGTGTCCATCATGGCCGTCAAGGCGACGCCCGACCTGAAGTACGCGACGGTCTATGTACGTGCCGGCAGGGACGAGGAGACCCTCGCCGAAGCCCTCCTGGGCCTCGAGAGCGCCGAGGGGTACTTGCGACGCGAACTCGGTAGACGGCTCCATCTCCGGAGGATTCCCGAGATGAGCTTCGAGGCGGATCGCACCCTCGAGCATGCACACCGCATCGAATCTCTTCTCCGGCAGGTGCGTCCCGACCTCGAGAAGGAGTATGGGTCGGATCAGGAGCAGTCGCCGACCGAAGAGATCGAGGGGGATAGGGAGGGGGAGTGACGGTCAGCGCCGTGCCCGCGCTCAACGGCGTCCTGCTCGTCGACAAGTCGCCCGGCCCGACCTCCCATGACGTGGTCGAGGCGGCGAGGCGCGCCCTGCGCACCCGCAGCATCGGCCACACCGGAACGCTCGACCCGTTCGCCAGCGGTCTACTGGTTCTCTGCGTAGGTCGCGCGACCCGATTGACCGAGTACTTCCACCTTCCCGACAAACGTTACGAGGCTGAGCTCTTGCTGGGCCAGGAGACGACGTCTCACGACCCGGAAGGCGAGGTCGTCGCGGAGTCGCGGGCGTGGCGCGGGCTGACGCTGAACCGGGTCGGCGACATTCTGCGCGGCTTCGAGGGCGTCATCGACCAGCGGCCGCCGGCCCTATCGGCCAAGAGGATCGGGGGGCAGAGGGCCCACGCTCTCGTTCGTCAGGGTGCCGATGTGCGTCTTCCGCGTCATCGGATCACGATTCACTCGCTGAGGATTCTACGCTTCGATCCTCCGTTTCTCCGGCTGGCAGCCCGCGTCTCGACGGGGACCTACATGAGATCCCTCGCGCGTGATCTCGGCCGGGAGCTGGGTTGTGGCGCACACCTCACGGTCCTTCGGCGGACGGCGATAGCGGACCTGAGCGTAGCCGACGCCATCCCGGATGCAGAGCTACGAGATGACGACGTGACCGCTGGCCGGCTCCTCGGGGGCGGATCGTGGCTTGAGCCGGGGACGGTTCTCTCCTGGCTCGCTTCGCGCCGTGTGACCGAGATGGAGATCCCGCTCTTGAGGACCGGGAGGCTGCTGGAGATGGAGTCGGACGAGGGCGACCGCGTCGATGCAACAGGGGCGCCAAACGTCGAGACAGAAGGTGCAGCCGGCGGGACGGGCCCCGTCCGCCTTCTCTACCGGGACCGGCTCGTGGCGATCGCGGAGCTCCGGGACGGACGCATCCAGCCGAGGAAAGTGTTCCTTGACTGAGATTCCGGGTACGGGGGGAGCGGGCGGCCTGCCGCCCGATGTGCCTGGCACGGTCGTGACCGTCGGGACATTCGACGGTGTGCACCGGGGACATTGGGCCGTCTTGCGTGAGATCGGCGAGCGGGCACGGCGCCGTCGACTAACGAGCGTGCTCGTGACGTTCGACCGCCATCCGCTGACCGTC
>JBDHIM010000177.1:0-4363 GCA_039587445.1 Gemmatimonadota bacterium | reverse complement strand
GGGCCTGTACCGACGTCTCTCCAGGTTTCCTCTCCAGGTTCGGTCCGTATCAGGTGCGGAAATGCTGAGAAAGGTCCGTACCTCATGCGGACTATTCCGCAGAAGTACGCATATTGTGCGGGAATCGGGCCCTAGCCTATATGCTTTGCAAGCAGGTGGTGACGGACCGACTCAGCGAGGCACCAGAGGAGTCAAGCTGGGGCTGTTGCTGGGGCTGTTGAGGTCCGGAGAAGCCCCGGAAACCGCATTTCGGCTTCCGGGACCGATCCGTAAGAAGCCCATATTACTGCGGGTTTTAGCCGGAAACGGGCGGGCCTCGGGCTCGCTTATCAGGCGTGCGCTCTAACCAGGCTGAGCTACGAGCCCGCAATCGGACGTGCGGAGAGGCGTCCTACCCAGATCGGCACGAGGCGTTCGCCAGGAGGGAACCGCTCGGCTGCGCGCCGGGAGACGAACGTTATCCAACCGGCTCGGGCGGAGTCAAGTTCGGCCTCCCTCCTAGCCGCGCCAGGCTCAGACTCGGGAGTAGACCTCTACGTGCCAGACGAACGTCTTCGCCTCGTGAGCGCGCTCGAAGCCGGCCGCCCGGACGGCCATTTCGATCTCACTAGGATCGTGCACGAAGACTCGGAACGCGTTGCGCTTCAGGATCTCCAGCACGTTCATGACGGCGATCACCGCGCGCACTGGCCAGCGGCGCCTGGGGAAGACGAGCCCGTAGAGCCGACCGGCCTTCCCAGCGGAGGCGCCGATGAGCCGCGGCATGTCCGGGTAGCAGCAGACGACCCTGTCCAGGGTCACGACGTCCGCGTCCGGCAGACTCTCCGCCAGCTCGATGAAGTCGCCAACGTGGTAGTCGGCGCGGTCGACGTAGTCCCGCCGCTCCGCCTCGCTTCGGCAGACCGTCACGTACGCCTGCGATGCGTCCGCCGCCGTGATCGCTGCTGCTCCGGCCTCCGCCGACGCGTGCTGGATCGCCCCGACACCGCCACCGATATCGAGGAGGGAGCTGCCGGCGGTCTGCGACCCGAGTAGACCCTCGATGAGAAGGCGGGTCGACTTGTCGGGACCCTTCCGACGGTACTTGCGGAGCTCTCGCTTCGCCCGCCGGTCGTTAAAGAGCTTTTCCGCGTCGCAGCAGTGAGCGCAGGTCACGCGCTCATCCTTCCCACCGTTCAGGCAAGCTTCTCTCGTTCGTCGATGTCGTCCTCGTCTTCATCCCAATCCTCGTCGACGTCGAGATCGTCGTCCCACTCCTCATCGTCATCGAGATCCTCGTCGAGGTCGTCGTCCCACTCCTCATCGTCGTCGAGATCCTCTTCCCAGTCCTCGTCGGCGGACTCGTCCTCGGCCTCCGATTGGGAAGCGAGATCGACCGGGCCGCGGAACGAAAAGGCGAACAGCTGAGAGAGCAAAGTAACCTCCAGAGGAAGGACCGTTCCGGGGTCTTTGTCGCTTATTAATGGGGGTCCACACAGCTGTCAAGATCGTGCCATCCCCTCTGCGGAACGTCCAAGAAACAGGCCGAAGGCGCGTGACCGAGCGGGGTTTGCTGCGCCCCACGCTGCCAGCGTACGTTGCATTCCACGATGCGAAACGCCAGTCCCCCCGAGCCTCGCGCTTCCAGCCTACCGGCGTCAGCCCGCCGGAACACGGCGACCTTCGCCGCCGTGATCGCCGTTATCCTGGCAGCGGCATGCAGCAAACCCTCGGCCTGGGGCGAGGCTACGAGCCTGATCCTGGTCGCGTCCGACGAGATCTGGCCGGACGTAGAGGACAGCACGTACGCCGCCCTCGAGCCGACGATCCTCACGACGAGAGAAGAGAAGAAGTTCCAGGTCACGCAGGTCGATCCCGCCAGCCCGGAGCTCCAGGATCTGGTGGTGTTCCGACAGGTGATCGTGCTCGGAACCCCCGAGAGCCCGCTCGTGCAGGCGGCGGCCGACCAGGCGGGCATCGCGCCCGAGGCACCTTCGACCTTCACGGCCGCGGATGTATGGGCCAGAGGCCAGCTGGTTACCGTCGTCGTGGCCGAGCCGGGAAGTGAAACCGAGACCTGGTTGAGGAGCCTGCCGGAGCTGATCGAGGTAATCGACGGGCGCTATCGGACTTGGGTGCTGGAGCGGATGTTCGTGAGCGGAGTGGACTCCCTGGTCGGCGACTCGCTCGGCGCCCGATTCGACTTCAGCATTCAGATCCCAAAGGTGTACCGGTTCGTCATCCGGGAGGGGCCCCGAGATACGGTGGTGATCCTCCGCAACGACAACCCCGATCCGAGCGAGCTGATCCGGTCGCTCCTCATCACCTGGCGGCCGCGCCTGGTGGAGCTCACGGAGGAGGTGGCGCTCGATTGGAGGGCGGCGATCGACAGCGTGCACTATAACGTCCCCCAGCGGATCGAGCCCTCCGGGAAAGAACCGCGAGCCTTCCGAATCTCGGGACAGGCTGCCCTGGAGGTGACCGGTACCTGGGTGGATGAGGGTACCTTTCCAGCGGCGGGCCCTTACATAAGTTGGCTCGTGGGGTGCCCTGACAAGACTGTGTTCATCGATGCGTTTCTCTATGCGCCACGCAAGCCGAAGTACGAGTACATGATCCAGCTCGAGCAGATACTGAGTTCCTTCACCTGCCCGGCGGGATCGGCAGCGAGCCCTTAGTGTCGTTCGTTCATCTCCACACGCATAGCGAGTACTCGCTCCTCGACGGCGCGAATCGGATCGACGCACTAATCGACCGCGCCGTCGACCTGGGGATGCCTGCCCTCGCTCTCACGGACCACGGCAACCTGTTCGGGGCGTGGACCTTCCAAAAGAAGGCCCGGAAGGCCGGGATCCGGCCGATCATCGGGTGCGAGGCGTACGTGGCGTACGGAGACCGTCGGGTGCGAGTCAAGCCACCGGACGCGCCGGCGGAGTACGCTCATCTCGTCCTGCTCGCGGCCGACAAGCAGGGATACCGCAACCTCGTCTGCCTCTCCTCGATCGGGTACATGGAGGGCTTTTACAGGCGGCCCCGCATCGATCACGAGGTGCTGGAGGAGCACGCGGAAGGTCTGATCGTGCTCAGCGCCTGCCTCTCGGGTGAGGTGGCCAAGTATCTGCAGCTCGGCCGCATCGAGGACGCTCGTGCCACGGCCGAGTGGTACGCGCGGGTGTTCGGACCGGAACGCTATTGGCTGGAGGTCCAGAACCACGGCATTCCGGGCCAGGCCGAGGTCAACGACGGGATCTTCCAGTTGGCCGATGAGCTCGGGATCGGGGTCGTAGCGACCAACGACGCGCACTACCTGCGCCGCGAGGATGCCGACGCTCACGACACCCTCCTCTGCATCGGCACGGGCAAGGACAAGGAGGACCCCAACCGGCTGCGTTTCTACGGCGAGGAAAGCTACTTCAAGTCGCCCGAGGAGATGGGGGCGCTCTTCCCCGACCGACCCGACGTGCTGGAGAATACCCTCGCCCTGGCCGAGAAGTGCGAGGTCCAGTTCGAGCGGCGATACTACCTGCCCAACTTCCCCCTGCCGGAGCTGTTCGACGAAGACACGGTCTACCTCCGACACCTCGTCGAGGAGGGCGCCCGCAGGCGCTACGGGGACCCGCTCTCCGACGACGTGCGGGAGCGGATGGAGTACGAGCTCGACGTCATCGAGCGGACCGGATACGCCGGCTACTTCCTCATTGTCTGGGACTTCATCCGAGCCGCACGGGAGCGAGGCATCCCCGTGGGTCCGGGGCGGGGCTCGTCAGCCGGCTCGCTGGTGGCGTACGCGCTCCAGGTGACGGACGTGGATCCGCTCGAGTTCGACCTTCTGTTCGAGCGCTTCCTCAACCCGGATCGGATATCGATGCCTGATATCGACATCGACTTCTGCTACGAGCGCAGGGGCGAGGTCATCGATTACGTGCGGGAGAAGTACGGCAACCGCTCGGTGGGCCAGATCATCACCTTCGGCACGATGAAGGCCCGCGCCGTGGTGCGGGACGTGGGCCGCGTTCTCGGCTTCGCGCCGGCCGACACGGACCGGCTCGCCAAGCTGATCCCGAGCGGCCCCGGATACTCGCTCGGCATCGAAGGGGCGATCGAGAAGGTGCTCGAGCTCAAGGAGGCCTACGAGTCGGACCCGCGCACGCGGAAGCTCCTCGACTACGCGGCTCGTATCGAAGGGCTCTCCCGCCACAGCTCCGTGCACGCCGCGGGCGTGGTGATCGCCCCCGGGCCGCTCGAGGACTACGTGCCCGTCTGCAGAGACGCGAAGAACGGAAAGAGCTCCGAGGGCACGGTCATCACGCAGTTCGACATGAACGCGCTCGAGGACGTGGGGATGCTGAAGATGGACTTCCTCGGCCTCCGCACCCTCACCGTG
>JBDHIM010000027.1:0-20238 GCA_039587445.1 Gemmatimonadota bacterium | reverse complement strand
AATCTCCAGGCCCTCGGAGATCTCCTCGATCTCGCGACGGATGTCATGCGGCGTGATCCACAGCCCGTTCCCGAGCGAGCCACAGCCGAGCCATGAGAGCCGGACGCGGAGACTATCGCGCAGCTGGCGACGGTCCTCGGGGATCGAGTAGGTGATCAGGGTCCAGACGCCGCCCCAGGGTTCGTCCCGCGGCGGGTGGTAGATCCGAGCCTCCCCTTCCTCCAACAGCTTCCTGCCCTTCGCGGCCAGCCGGTAAAAGCTGTTTCGGCCCCGCCTTTCGGCCTCGAGCCAGCCCTTCGTCGTCATGCGGGAAAGCACCGTTCGGACCGCCCCCTCAGAGAGATCGAGCGGGGCGAGAAGCGAGAGCAAGCTGCCGACCCAGACCGGGTCCGGCCGGTGCAGGAGGAAATCACCGAAGAGGGTGAATACGAGGTCTTTCGGACGTTGGACTGCCAAACCGGAAGCCGCCTGGATCTTATCCGGAGACGAAGATATCTGTCATTTTATCGACGTTCGTTATTCTAGTGTAATATATCTCCATCGTCAACTCGTGGTGTTGGCTCGACGCCGGTGCCGCCATCTTGAGTCCCCTCAGACCCCTCAGCGGGATTGTATGGAAAAGGAGATGGCTGGTGACCGAACCGCTCTACACCTCCCGTGTGCGCATTCGAAAGCTGGAAGGTCCTCACAGGCTGGCCTGGATCGAGCCGTTCCGGGATCCGCTCGAGTTCGGGGTTCATGGTCCGATCGCGGAGTTCTACGGAGCCCAGACGGCGGAGCCTATCCCCACGACCCTCGACCACGTGGTGGCCGCGGCAGGTGGGTGACTGACGGGCACCCTGGGCGGAGCCCTGGAAGCCAGAGGAATACCCAGCCAGCCGGATCGCCTGAGCTCCACGGTCACGGGAGAGATCGGGCCGGTCGAAGGAACGCTCAAGATCACGCGGATCCACGTGCATTACGAGATCCTGATCCCGACCGGCATGCGCGCGGAGACGGAACGGGCGTTGGAGCACCACGCCTCCAAATGTCCGGTGGCTCAAACGCTCACTCCCTGCGTGCGGATCGAGTGGGAGGCGGAGATACGGGAGGAGGAGATCGACTGATGGATAATGATTCGAGAGTGCGCCATCTGGCGTGGGAAAAGGTCGAGAAGGAGCAGATCACGGACGTCATCTCGCGCCGCCTCGTCTGGGGTGAGCGGATGATGATCGCGCAGGTCGTCCTGGACAAGGGAAGCGTGGTCCCGAAGCACGCTCACGAGAACGAGCAGATCACGTACATTCTGGAGGGCGCCTTGAGGTTCTGGATCGGAGAGGACGGAGAGGAGGAGCTCGTCGTCCGTGCGGGCGAGATCCTGTACATCCCGTCGAACGTGCCGCACAAGGCGGAAGCGCTCGAAGACACGCTCGATGTGGACGTGTTCAGCCCGCCACGGCAAGACTGGCTGGACGGAACCGACACCTACTTCCACGAGGGGTGAGCCTTGGATCTGGGACTGAAGGGACGAGCGGCGATCGTCGGAGGCTCCAGCCGCGGGATCGGACGTGGGATCGCGAAGGAGCTGGCGGCGGAGGGCGCGGACGTGGTGCTCTGCGCGCGGGATGCCGCGGTACTCGAGGCCGCGCGTGAAGATCTGGGGCAAGCCACAGGCGCCCGCATCGAGGCGGTGTCGGCCGACACGTCGGAACCGGCAGGAGTGGAGCGGGTGATCGACGCCGCGGTCGCGGCGTTCGGCAAGGTCGACATTCTGGTGACGAACACGGGCGGGCCGCCGGCAGGGCGCTTCGACGATCTCTCGCCGGAGGACTGGCAGCAGGCCGTCCGACAGCTGCTCGAGAGCCCCGTGGGCTTCACCCGCGGCGTGCTGCCCGGCATGAAGGAGCGCGGGTGGGGCCGAATCATCAATGTGACGTCCGTCGCCGTGAAGCAACCGATCGATGGCCTCATGCTCTCCAACAGCATTCGGGCCGGGCTCACCGGTTTCGCGCGGACGCTCGCCAACGACGTCGCTCCCCACGGGATTACGGTGAACAACGTGCTTCCCGGGTACACCCGCACGGAGCGGCTCGTCGAGCTGGCGGAGCATCTCGCGTCGACCGGGAACGCCGAGAGCCTGGAAGCGGTCTTCGGAACGTGGGAGGAGGAGATCCCGGCGGGCAGGCTCGCCGACCCCAGCGAGCTCGGAGCGCTCGTCGCGTTCCTCGCCTCGGAGCGTGCCGGCTACATCACCGGCACCTCGATAGCCGTGGACGGAGGCTGGACGCGCGGCCTCCTCTAGATCCCCGATAGATGCCCGACAGATGGACCCGAGGGCCGCCCGAGAGCGCGAGCCGGGCCGGGCCGTCGATCAGATCGGCCGCAGGTCCTCTCGCGCGGCGGCTTCGGCGGCGGTCCGATCCACCTTCCCTGCCGGAGTCGTCGGCAAATCCGCAAGGAAGCGAACGAGCCGGGGTCTCTTGTAGGGCGCCAGGATCGCGGACATCTCCTCGCGTAGCGCACCCGGCTCGGGATCTCCGCCTTCGGCGACGAGCGCGGCCCCGACGACGACGCCCCATTTCGCATCCTCCACCCCGAACACGACCGCCTCACGGATGGAGGTCAGCGAACCCAGTGCGCTCTCGATCTCCAGGGGATCGACGTTCTCGCCGCCGGTGACGATCAGTCGATCGCGCCGTCCGCTAACGTGGAGCTGTCCGGCGGTGTCCAGCTCGCCTTCATCGCCCGTCGAGAGCCAGCCCTCGGCATCCACGCCGGCCCAGACCCGATCCCGCTCGGCGTAGCCGCTGAACAGCATCGGACCCCGGATCTGTATCTCTCCATCGATGATGCGCAACTCGACCCCATCGAGAGGCGCCCCGGAGCCCAGCTCGCCGCGGTTGCAGGTACCGTATCGCTGCGTCGTGACCTGCGAGCAGCTCTCCGTAAGGCCGTACGTGGTGAGCACGGGAACGCCTCGATCGGCGGCCCGCGACAGGAGGTCCTGGCTCGCCGGACCGCCGCCGAGGAGAAGGGCTCGCAGGTGTGCCGGAGGGTTCCAGGCGGGATCTGCTTCCAGCATCGCCTCGAGCATCGGGGGCACGAGCGAGGCGAGCGTGACCCGGTGCTCCTCGATGGCTCGGAGGGTCCACACGGCGTCGAAGCGTCCGCGCGGCGCGAGCACGGTGCATCGCCTCGCGATCAGGGCACGCACCAGGATCGACAACCCCCCGACGTGGGCGAGGGGAAGCGTCAGCAGCCAGCGGTCTGCGGCTTCCCAGCCCAGGTTCTGGGCGCTGGCCCGGGCCGACGCGAGAAAGGCCCGCCTGGAGAGAAGGACCCCCTTCGGCTTTCCGCTCGTGCCAGAAGTCGGAACCACCGCCAGGATCGACTCGGGGTCGATAGCGGGCGTCGCCCAGGAGCCCTCACCCTGAGCCGGCTCGGACTCCTCGACGGCCGCGGCAGGATCGACCTCGAGGGCCGGATCAAGCAGCTCCGACATCAGTTGGCGCTCTCGCTCCGTGGCTCTCGAATGCATCAATCCAATCGGCACGCCCACCTCGAAACCCGCCAACAGCGCGACGATGGCCTCCGGCTCTCGGCGAGCCACGACGGCCACGGGGCCGCCCTCAGAGCCCGGCTGCTCGGCGAGCCGCGCCCTCAACCACGCGGCAACCCCGCTCGCCGAGACGGCCAGTTCCGCGAAGGTGTAGGCCCGGTCCTCGGCGATGAGCGCGAGCCGATCGGGCGCTTCGAGGGCCGCAGCCCGGACGCTCAGCTCACCGCCGTTCATCGTCCGACCTCCCTCCACTCTCCGGGGCCGTCCAGGGAGGCGAGCGGCGGAAGGCCGAGGCCCGGCCGATCGTGTGGAAGGATCTCGGCTCGGCGGTACGCGGGAAGCTCGAGGGCCGGCCACATGGAGAGGCCGGCATGGGGTGCGAGACCGGCGGCAGGTCCGGGCGGTAGTGCCAGGGCCAGCTCGGCCGCGGCGGCTAGGGCCACGGGTCCGCCAAGCAGGTGGGAGATAACGGGCAGGGCTCCGAGGCTCCGCGCCTCCGCCGCCAGCCGAACACAGCGAAGAGCTCCTCCGTGGTAGGCGGGCTTGAGCACGACGTAGCGATACCCGCCGGCTGCGAGCGCCGGGGCGAGGCTGGAGTCATCTCCGGCGTCCAGGGACTCATCGATCGCGATCGGCACTGGCGAGGGGAGCATCGCCGGCAGGCGGGACAGCGGAAGCGGTTCCTCTACGAACTCGAGGCCAAGATCCGCCGCTGCTTGGAGCCAGCCCGGCGCGACTTCGGCATCCAGGCTTCCGTTCGCATCGGCCCTGAGAAGAACGTCGTCACCCACCTCCACCCGTAGGGCGCCGAGAAGGGCCAGCTCCTCGGCGGGCGCCCGGCCCACCTTCACCTTAAGGCAGCCGTAGCCTTCGTCCACCCTGCTCGAGGCCGACGCCACGAGATCGCCGGTCAGAAGAGCGGCCAACGACACCGCCGGCGGCCGAGAACCCCCTGCTCCGCTTCCCGGCCTGGTCCGCAGCAGTGCGTACACGGGGATGCCGGCAGCTTGACCGGCGAGATCCAGGAGTGCCGTCTCCGCCGCGAAACGTGCCGAAGGTGCGTTCAGGCCGGCTGCGCTCAACGCCGCCCCGATGTCATCCAGCAGGCCGTCGCCGAGAGCCAGATCAGGGAGACCGGCCCAATCGACGCCGAGGAGATCGGCGCGGGCCTCGGCGAGCGTGTCCGACGAGAATCCGGGCAGCGGCGAGGCTTCCCCCTGGCCGATCCTACCCTCTCGGTCGCTGACCTCCAGCAGCAGACCCCGGCGCTTCCGCCAGGCCCTCGAGGCGTTCGAGGCGTCGGCCCCGAGGGCGCCGGTCACCTCGAAGATCCGGGCCGCGACCGGCCTGACGACGTCGGTCATGCGCCGAGGACGAGCCCGCCCGAGAGCAGGAGAGCAAAGATGAGCTCGAGGCGGGCGGTCTCGAACAGCAGCGGGTTCATCGCCGGACCGGTCGTGGAGAGGACCTTCCGCGCCAGAGTGAGCGCGAAGGGAACTGTGAGGAGCGGCAGCAGCACCCACGGGCCGGCCAGACCCTGCAGCACGATGAGGACGAGGACGAAGTAGGCGGTCGTCAACAACAGGAGGTACTCGCCGAGCCCGAAGGCGCGGCCCCACCGAACCGCCAGCGTTCGCTTCCCCGACGCCGCATCGGTCTCGAGGTCCCGCAGGTTGTTGACGACGAGGATCGCGGTGGCGAGAGCACCCATCGCAAGGGCACTCCACCAGGCCACCGGCGGCACGTGTCCGGCCTGCACGAAGACGGTCCCGCACACCGCCACGAAGCCGAAGAAGATCAGCACGAAGAGGTCGCCGAGTCCGTTGTAGCCGAGCGGAAAGGGCCCGGCCGTGTAGGCGATCGCCGCGATGATCGAGGCAATCCCGATGATCACGACCACCGGCCCTGCGGCCCAGGTGAGGTAGAGGCCGGCCAGCGTCGCGACGCCGAACGCGCCGATCATCCCGCGACGCATCCCCGAGGGGGAGATGAGGCCGAGTTGAACGGCACGCGGCGGTCCCAGCCGATTCTCGTTGTCGGCACCCTTCACGTAGTCGAAGAGATCGTTGGCGAAGTTCGTCCCGACCTGGATGGCCAGGGCGCCGATGAGGGCGGCGACGGCGGGACCGGCGCGAAAACCGCCGACGGCGAAGGCGCAGGCCGTCCCGACCGCCACCGGCGCGACGGCCGCCGGGAGGGTCGGAAGACGGGCGGCAAGCACCCAGGCCCGACGCGAGCCGGGCCTGACGCCGGCTGCCGTCGGACCTATCGGAGTCGCGTGCCCCTCCGCGACCGACCTGGATAGGCTACCCGGCTCATGCTCACGGGAAGCGGGGAAACTTCCCGAACTCGGGTGCACGCTTCTCCAGGAACGCGTTCCGGCCCTCCTGTCCTTCCTCGGTAAGATAGAAGAGGAGAGTGGCGTTGCCGGCCAGCTCCTGCAGCCCCGCCTGGCCATCGCAGTCCGCGTTCATCGCCGCCTTCAGACAGCGGATGGCCATCGGGCTGTTCCGGAGGATCTCCCGGCACCACCCGACGGTCTCCTCCTCCAGGCGCTCGTACGGGACGACCGTGTTCACGAGCCCCATCTCCAGCGCCTGGTCCGCGGAATACTGCCTACAGAGGAACCAGATCTCGCGAGCCTTCTTCTGGCCCACCATTCGGGCCAGGTAGGAGGACCCGAATCCCCCGTCGAAGCTGCCCACCTTGGGCCCGGTCTGGCCGAAGATCGCGTTGTCGGCGGCAATCGTCAGATCGCACATCACGTGCAGCACGTGCCCACCGCCGACCGCGTATCCTGCGACCATCGCGATCACCGGCTTCGGCAGGGACCGGATCTGACGCTGCAGGTCGAGAACATTGAGCCGAGGGATGCCGTCGGTGCCGACGTATCCGCCCTGGCCGCGGACTCGCTGATCGCCACCGGAGCAAAACGCTTTCTCGCCCATGCCCGTCAGGATGACCACGCCGATGGCCTCGTCATCGCGCGCGTCGTCGAACGCCCGGCCCATCTCCTGGACGGTGAGCGGTCGAAAGGCGTTTCGCACCTCCGGCCTGTTGATCGTGATCTTTGCGATGCCGTCGGAGCTCTTGTGATAGAGGATGTCTTCGAAGCCGAAGCCCTCCTGAAGATCCCACTCGACCATTATCGTCCTCCAAGGGGTGCGCGTCGCTTCACAACTCCGAATAGGAAGCCGGCGGCTCGGGCAGGCAAGAAAGTCAGGCCGACTCGGCTTCGAGAGCTTCCAGCGCCTCGTTCACGGCCCGGCGGACGCGCTCGTTCTGTTCGACCGCGCCGCTGGCAGGGACGCGGGCTTCGATGACCGTGCAACCGGCCCGCGACAGCGCGGTCTCCACGGCCGAGAAAAGGCCCGAGATCGTGGTCGGGGCGGCAAAGCGGTGTCCGAAAAGGGCCGCGGCGTGCTGCAACGAGGCGGTGTGCGGGGTCGTGAAGTGCGTCATCGCGTCCGCGAGGTCGGGCCGTCCCGCGATCGAGAGCTCCTCGAACAGCCTGCCCCCCTCGTTGTTGACGACGACCACGGCGAACGGAGCCTCCACGTCGTGCGCCGCCGCCAATCCGCTCAGGTCGTGCAGAAAGCTGACGTCGCCCAAGAGCAGGACCGTGGGGCTTCCGGAGCGACTGCACGCCCCGGCGGCCCCGGAGACGAGGCCGTCGATGCCGCTCAGTCCTCGCTGGGACAGAACGCACGCCGGCCCGCGGCCCGGCGGGCACCACGCATCCACCTGACGCACCGGAAGGCTGTTGCCGAGCACCAGGAGTCCGTCGGGCGGCAGCGCCCGCGGCACCGCCCGCGCGATGGCTCCCTCGCTGAGGTCATCGCCGGCCTCGGTCAGCTCACTCTCGATCGCCCGAGAGGCGATCTCATCCGCACGCCGGATGGATTCCAGCCAATCCTGGCGGAATCGATTAGCGGAGGCGTGCGTCGGCGCCCCGCGTTTTTCCACCGCGTCTGCGAGGGCGCCAGCGAATGCCGCCGGATCGCAGCGGACGAGAAGGTCGGCCGAGCTCTCCGGGTCGGGCCAGCCGAACGGGGCAACGACGACCCGAAAAACATCCGGATCGCCGGCCGTCTCGGTCAGTAGCTGCAGGAGTCCCGCGGACGCCGGCGTGCCACCGAGCTGCAGGATCAGATCGGGGCGCAGGAGTTCTCGGCCTGAGGCGCCTCGGTAGACGGGTTCGAAGTAGGCAAAGACGCCGTCGGTCGAGCCGTTCGCATCGTCGTGACCGAAGCGCAGCTGGCCGGTCGCTTCCACCGCGAGCGGCATCCTACAGCCCGCCGCCAGCCGTCGAACCGCATCGGCCGCCTCCGCCTGCGCGAGTGGACCCGGACCGCAAACGAGCAGGGGACGACTGACCTCATCCAGCCTCCTTGCCACCTCGCGAACGGCTTCCGGATCCGGGACCGTCTTCGGAGCGGCCACTCGCGTCACGGGCTCGCTACCGAGCCTGGCGTAACGTCTCTCCAGCTCGTCGCCCCGTTCCACTCCTTTGCCTGCACCATCGTCCGCGGCAGGCTCGAGCGGCTTGCGGGCGGGCGCGTTGACGTGAACCGGCCCGGGATCCGGCGCACGCGCGATCGCCACCGCCTGGGCGGCCGTGCGGCGCAAGGCGCGGAGAGCCCGCTCGGACGAATCCGGCAGCCCGAGATGAAGGAAGCGGCGGACGTGCGCCCCATAGAGCTTGAGCTGATCGACGGTCTGGTTGGCACCGCACTCCTGCAGCTCGAAGGGTCGATCGGCCGTGAGCACCAGCAACGGCGTGTGGCTGAGCGACGCCTCCATGACGGCCGGCAGATAATGCGCGCCCGCCGTGCCCGACGTGCAGATCAAGAGGCTCGGCTCGCCGCTGGCCTTCCCCTGCCCGAGGGCGAAGAAGCCCGCCGAACGCTCGTCGAGGATGTCTCGGCAGCGGAGCTCCGGATGCCGGTGCGCGGCGAGCACGAACGGCGTGGAGCGGGAGCCTGGGCTGATGATCACATCCCGGACGCCCGCCCCGGCGAAGCCGTCGAGCAGCAGATGAGCCCAGGCCGACTGAGTGGCGGCCCAGCGATCGCCTCGGCTCGAATCCTCGATCGTGCTCATGCGGGTACGGTTCCCCCGGAGGCGACCGTCACGCTCACCGCATCTCGGAGGGCACGCATCTTCGCCTCGGTCTCCTCCCACTCGGCCTCGGCATCGGATCCGCTGACGAGGCCGGCGCCGGCGTACAGCAGGGCACTGCCCTCACGGATGAGGCCCGAGCGCAGCGCCACCACAAACTCGCCATCACCCGACGCGTCGAGCCAGCCAAATGGTCCCGTGTACCATCCGCGGCCTACCGGTTCGTTCTCGTCGATCCACCGCACCGCGGCCTCGCGGGGCAGGCCCCCCACGGCCGGCGTCGGATGAAGCGTCGCGACGAGATCCAGCAGACTCGCATCCCTGCGTGCCCGCGCCCGGATCGGCGTTCGGAGGTGGACGATGTTCGGCATCTCCAGCGGCCGGGTCTCTTCCAACCGGATGTCGTCGCACAGCGGCTGGAGCCGCGCGATGATCTCATCCGACACGAACTCGTGCTCCAGGCGATCCTTAGCGCTCTCGAGCAGCGCCTCTAGCTCGCCGGGAGGCGCCGAGCCGGCCAGCGCTTCCGTGACCACCTCCGTCCCTGTCAGGCTCACGAGCCGCTCGGGCGTCGCTCCGAGGAACGCCTCTCCGTTCCTCTCCAGGAGGAAGCCCGTGCAGCGCCGGAAGCGACCGACCAGCTCCTGCAGAACGGCTGACGGGTCCGCGAAGGGTTCCAGAGCCAGCTCGGCCGCTCGGGCCGCCACGATCTTGGCGACTCGGCCTGTCTCCACCTCCTCCAGGATCGCTTCCACCCGCCTCTCCCACTCCTCCCGAGACTCGCCCGCCCCCCCGTCAGCGGCGACCGAGCTCTCCTCTCGCCGCCGACGGCGAGGCTCGGACTCCACGTCCGCCAGGCGCTCCAGTCCCGCCGTGAGCTTCTCCAACTCGCTCAGGGCGTGTCCCTGCTCGCGGGCCGTCAGCGGGCCCACCACCGCGATTGAGAGCCAGGCGCGACTGTCCTCCTGACCGTACGTCCATCGGGGCAGGGTCAGCAGGCCGGCGCCGAAGCGCTCCCAGGGAGGGTCGACCGCCGCCCGTGGACTGAAGGCGAAGCCGCCGAGCAGCCGGGGCGAGATCGCCGGGAGGCCGCCGTGGGTCGCGATGCAGATCGATGCGAGCAGGGCGTCCGCCTCCCGACGGAACGCTGCCGAGCTCAAAGCCCCGGCAAGCGTGGCCGTCGAGTCGAGGCCGACCAGGCGAGCGCCGTCGGGCGGGAGCCAGGCGACGACGCTCGAGCTGCCCATCCCGCGAAGCGCCGCCAGCGCGACCGCGGCGGGACGGCGGGGTGCGGGCACTGAAACGACGGTAAGCCCCTCGGCCCTCTCCAGGCCCTCCGCCGCGAAGCTCGAACCGGACACGCGGCTCAGCGTCCCTCCAGCGCGGCCGGATCCACCGGCTTCTCGACCGACGTCTTCACCATCGTCAGGAAGTCGCCCAGCTTCTCCCGATCGATCCAGCGCACGACGACCACGAGATCGTCCTCGGGATCGATCCAGATGGCGTTCGTGCCGGCGCCGAGCGCCGCGAAGCTGGTAGCCGGCAGATTCTCCCACATGCGGTGATCCGTGTTCAGCCACCACATGTATCCGTAGGTCGGCTCGACCTCTGAGGGCGTCGTGGCACGCCGGATCCACTCCTCCGACAGGATCTGCTCGTTGCCCCACCGACCACGCCGCAGGAAGAGGTAGCCGAACCGGGCCTGATCTCTCGAGTTGATCCACATCCCCCCACCCCAGTGCCCTCCACCGCTCACCGACTGGACCCGTCGGCCATCCACCGAGATCCAAGAGGTTCGGTAACCGTGCCACTCCCAATCGTCCGACGCCCCGATCGGATCCATGACGAGATCCCGCAGCACCTCCGGCAAGGCGCGGCCATGCACCCGCAGCAGGCCGTAGGCCGCCAGGTTTACGCGGACGTCGTTGTATTCCCAGAAGGTGCCCGGCTCCTCGAGCTCACGGTCCTGCCCTCGCCTGCGGTCCGCCACATCGGGCTTCTCCCACAGCGTGCCCTCCCACTCGCTCGTCTGCGTGAGGAGGTGACGCCAGGTGATCGAGGTGTTGTGGGACGGCTCGAACAGCTCCCTTCCCTCGCCAGGCCGCAGATAGTCCACCACGGGATCCTCGAGATCGCGGATCAGGCCGGCATCCCAGGCAAGGCCTCCGGTCGTCGACAGGTAGCTCTTCGTGATGCTGAAGGTCATGTCCACGCGATCGGTGTCGCCCCACTCGGCTACGATGTACCCGCCCCGCAGGATCAGGCCGTTCGGGTTACCGCGGTCTTTCATCGGTCCGACGATCTCCCCGTGGGGGCCGGTGGTCAGCAGCCGCTCCTCCAGGTACGCACGAAGATCGTGCCCGAACGGGCTCTCGTTCCGGACTGCAAAATCGACCGCTGCGGAGAGCGCCGCCGAATCCATCCCTGCCTCCGCGGGCCGGCGTCGCTCCCAGTCTTCAGCGGTTCCGGGGAAGTAGGCCTCGCGAGCCTGCCCCGAGTCCCTGGCGGCCACCTCGACGGCCTGCTGACCGACGTCCAGCGAAGCCAACCCGGTTCCGGCCGCACAAATGAGTTGTACGGCCAGCGCGAGAGAGCTCTGGAGTACTCGACGAACGGGATACGGCACTAGCTCCATCTCCCTGCGGCGCCCTGTCCCGGGCCCGCGGCGGGCCACTCTTTCCTGAATCCGCGCGGATAACGTGGATCCGGAGATCAATCTACGGCTCGCACCGGTCGCACGCCTCAGGGCTTCCCCCTTATTTTGTTCGACGTGAGAAGCCAAATCAGCTACGCCTTCCTGAGGTCGGTCAAGCTCGGCAGCCGCCTCTTCTTCGGCTACGAAGTCAAGTGGGTCGGAGATGTACCCGACGACCCCTGGGCGGATGCCCGCATCATCACGATCCTCAACCACACCAGCCTCTACGAGCCTCTCTTCGCGGGCGGAGCACCGGACCGGGTTCTGAAGCAGATAGCCGGGCACGGAGTCGTCCCGGTAGCCGACAAGACGGTGCAGCGACCGCTCGTCGGCCGTTTTTTCCGCCTCGTGGCGGAGGACGTCATGCCGATCACGCGCGAGCGCGACGACACCTGGGATCGGTTCATCACCCAGGCCAGCCAGCCCGATGCCGTCGCCGTCATCCTTCCCGAGGGTCGGATGAAGCGAAAGACGGGCCTCGATCTCTCCGGCAACCCGATGACGATCCGTGGGGGGATCGCGGACATCATCCGGGCCGTACCGGATGGCCGGATGCTGCTGTGCTACAGCCGCGGCCTGCATCACATACAGGCCCCGGGCGAGCTGCTGCCGCGGCTCTTCCGGACGGTCAAGGCACGGCTTGAGACGGTGGATCTGCCCACCTATCGGGAGAAACTGCTGGAGAGCGCTGGGGAGGAGGGTTTCAAGAGGGCCGTGATCGAGGACCTCTCCCGTCGGCGGGACTTGTACTGTTACTGAGGGTCGACCACATCCAGATTTGAACAGCACCCCTTAGCACCGTTCCGTTCTCGTCCAAATCCTCGCACATCGTCGCGCCGTGCCGACCGAAGGCCTCGGTCTCGGCACCGGTACATCAACGAGCGCGGGCAGCCCGCGTGATCTCATGAGAGCGCATTTCGTGTACTTGAGTGTGGTAACGGTGGGTCCAGAAGCAAGCGCTTCCTGAACCGCCCCGACCATTCGACAAACGGAGGATACGATGTTCAAGCCAAGACTCGAGGCGCTCGCCGCCGTTTCTCTCGTTTTTGTGCTGGCTTGCGAGCAGGCGCCTACCTCGACCGCCGCGCCGGATACCTCACCGGTCTTTGCGGTCGCCGGAAACTCGGGATGCGCTACCGTGCAATTCACATGGGCAGGTGTTCCCAACACAGCACCGGTCACGGGTGATCTTCAAGGCACGCTGACAACCGTCTTCTCTGGAGACACGAAATTCGCCGGTGTAACCATGAAGAATGGTGGCACCGGAACTTGGGACATCACCGGCGGCGTCCTTGGGTCGTTGGCGTTCGTTACGGAATTCGACAACAAGAATTTCCTCCACGATCGACCGGGGTCACCGTTTCTCTTGTTTGAGAATATCGGTAAGCACCGCGCTGTTGAGGGCGTTGAAAAGGCCAATCTTCACTACAAAGGCACCTTCAACGCGACAACAGGTCAACTGGACCACGACTACGTTGGGGTGATTTGCCCGTAGACGCAGAGACGTCAGGCTGCCCTGCCCCGCAGGATTGGATGATCTCGTCTACAAGCATTCGGTGGATTCCCGAGGGAAGGCTCATGGAGATCGCGGGAAACATCGTCCGCTCAGCTCGAGCTCGAGGAGGAAACATGCAGAAGAGCCACTTGCTCACTCTCGCGGGAGTGGCCGTGCTCATGACCAGCTCTACGCTCTTTGCGCAGGTCACGGTGAAGGAAGAGGGAGTTCAGACGACGTTCACAGTGGGGCCTGAGGCGAGCTCTTCCTTCAATGTATCTGCAGCCTTCGCGTGCCCCGGCGGGGAGGCCTGCCAGCCTGCCGTCGTCCGGGTGGTCTTCACGGCCGTGGGCCAACCCATGGGCCGACCCCAGTACGCCGAGAACCACTCCGTTTCCTTGATCCTCAATGAGGGCACGACGCTGAGCGTTCCCAACCCACGCTACCGGGCACAGAAGGGCGTCGGCAAACAGATGTACGAGATCATCGTCTGCATGGTGCCCACGGAGGACTTCCTGACTCTCGCCAAAGCCGAAAAAGCGGAGGCTCGGATCGGCCCCCACGAAGCGAACCTGACGAAGAAACAGTTGAGTGCGCTGTCCGCACTCGGCGAGGCGATCACTGACACCCAAGAGCCGCTCGGACGCGTCAGCAAAGGCGATTCACGATGACTGTCGCCGACCCTCTCTCATCGAATCGTCTGTTGTTCGGGCATACGCCGTTTGCGCTGCTAATAGCAGAATGATCCGCGGCACCCCGAGCGTGCATGGCCCCCGGCAGGTGGTGTCGCCCGTGCAACCCGCAATGAGTACGACCGAGCTCGAGACGGCGGCCCAGAGAGGATCCAACCAGGCCGCTTGGTGGCTTGGATCTGGGATCGACGCCATGTTGATCGCACTCAGATGCGGTCAACAGCCCGGCGGACGATGTCACGCGACACGGACCAGGCCGTCCAGCACGTGCTGGGCGAACTCAAGGCTGGCAGCTCAACGGCTTTCGACGAGTTGTTCGAGCTCGTCTACGCGGAGTTGCGCGAGCTGGCGCACCACCACAGACAGCGTTGGGAGGGGAACGAGACGCTCAACACGACGTCTCTGGTGCACGAGGCCTACCTCAAGCTCGTCCATCACTCCGACGCGTCGTGGGAAGCCCGGGCTCATTTCATGGCCGCTGCATCCAGAGCGATCCGCCACGTTCTGATCAACTACGCCCGCAACCGTAAGGCCCTCAAGCGCGGTGGCGAGCTGCAGCGCGTCGAGCTTTCCGCCGGTGACTTCCCGGCCGTCCCCGGGGCCCTCTCCCACGATCAAGATCTGGAAACCCTCATCGCATTGGACGAGGCGCTAAGCCGGCTTGCCGATCGGAGCGAGCGTCAGAGCCGCATCGTCGAGTGCCGGTTCTTTGGCGGCATGACGGTGAAAGAGACCGCGGCCGCCCTGGGTGTGTCCGCTCCGACGGTGGTCCGTGGTTGGGCGCTCGCTCAAGCTTGGCTGTACCGTGAGCTCGGCCGGCACCGGGAGAGACCCGCGGGATGACCAGGGATGCATGGGACCGGATGGCTGAGGTGTTCGAGGAACTGTGCGCGCTCTCCCGTCCCGACCGCGAAGCGCGCCTCGACCGCCTGCGAGAGGACGATCCGGATCTTGCCTTGGATCTGGCCACGCTTCTGCAGGCTGTCGAGCAGGCCCCTGCTTTCTTCGACGGCCTCGCGGAGTCGTTGATCCGCCCCGAGGTCCGGGAGCTCCTCGACCTCACTCCGGAAGAGCTCGAGCAGGCGTCCGATCCGCTCGAGGGGAGACAAATCGGCCACTACCGGATTCTCAGCCGGTTGGGAAGTGGCGGAATGGGTGTGGTGTACGAGGGGTGGGACGACAGGCTGGAGCGGGAGGTCGCCCTCAAGTTCCTCGCACCCCGGTTCGGTCGCGACGCCTCCGCAAAGCAGAGGCTCCTCAGCGAGGCTCGAGCCGCCTCCGCCCTCGATCACGTCAACATCTGCACGCTCTATGAGGTGGGAGAGACGGAGCGGGGCCGGCTCTTCCTGGTCATGCCGAGATACCACGGTCACACCCTGACGAGCCGGCTCGCGAGCGGGCCGTTCTCGACGGACGAAGCCCTGAACATAGTGACCCAGGTCGCCCGGGGGCTGGCGGCGGCGCACGCCCAGGGAATCATTCACCGCGACGTGAAGCCGGCCAACCTCTTCTTCACGGACGACGGGGTCGTGAAGATTCTGGACTTCGGCCTTGCCACGAGCCCGGCGACGTCGGAGAGCGGGGATACGTCCGGCGCGGGCACCGCGGCCTATATGAGCCCGGAGCGGCTCGCAGGGGAGCCGACGGACGCTCGCACCGACGTCTGGGCGGTCGGAGCCGTCGCCTACGAACTGCTCTCCGGAGCCCGTCCATTCACCGGCGAGAATTCAGAGGCTCTGCTGGCATCCGTCCGCTCCGACGAGCCAGCCCCTCTGACGGAGATTCGGCCGGACACGCCACATGCCCTGGCGGCAGCCGTTCACGGTGCTCTGTCTCGAAATCCCGAGGACCGATTCAGTGACTGCGGCACGCTGCTGGAAGCCCTGCCTCAACCAGGCCAGGATGCATCACTCGGGCAGGTGGGCCGAGGCCGGATGGGGATGCGGCGCAGGGTTCTCTGGACGGCAATCGCGGCTGCGGCGCTCGCCGCCGTTGGCATCGTGGCAATCCGCGCGAGCCGGGTCAGAGAGCCGGTCGGTCCCGAGTCCCGCCAGCTGACCTTCACCGGAGACGTGCTGGAAGCCACGCTCTCGACCGACGGTAGGCTCGCTTTTGTCGTCACGAAGCCGGACTCACAGCTTCTTTTCATGGATCCTCTCGATGGCAGCGAGCCGATCCGGCTACAGGCCGAGGAGAACTTCCTCTGCTGTCCGCGCTGGTCGCCCGACGGATCCGGGCTCGCCTTCCGAACATTACGGGGAACGTACATCCTGCCGGCACTTGTCAACGGCGAGCCACGCCCGGTTACGGCTCACGCGATCGCCGACTGGGCGCCGGACGGCGCCCGCCTCTACTCCTGGTGGCCACAGACCGAGGAGATCCGGTGGACGGACGTCGCCACCGACAGCGTCCAGCCAGTGCATCTCGAGATGGAGTACGAGTGGGTGGAGGGGGTACACCTGTCTCCACAGGGTGAGCGGCTCGCGGCCGCGCTTCTAACCGAGTCCGGAGCAAGCGAGATCTGGACCCTGCGGCCCGACGGCTCGGAGGCAACGCTCCTGGTCCGGGATTCGCTCTTCCTGCATTCCCCCCGTTGGTCCTCCGACGGAGAGGCGCTCTACTACTACGGAAGCGGGACACCGGACGCCATCTGGAAGGTCGGTGTCGCATCGAACGGTGAGGCATCATCGCGGCCGGCCGCCGTCCTGTCGGGACTCTCCATGCGGGTCCGAAACGCCTCCATCCCTGCATTCGCTCTTTCCGGCGACGGCCGGAGGCTCGTTTATCCACGCAACGCCGGCTCGGCGAACCTCTGGCTGTTCCGTGCCGCCGACAACGGCTGGACCGATAGAGCGCTCACACGGGGGACCGCTCAGGTACGGACGCCGCGCCTCTCCGGCGACGGATCGATGGTGGCCTACGTGGAGGAGAGGGGAGATCGCTGGGACCTCATGGTCGCACCCGCCGAGCGGGGGGACGCAGTTTCGGTCGTCTCCTCCGAGACCGAGATCTGGCACCCTGCGTGGTCACAGGACGGTGTCGCGCTCGCCTTCGCTGCCATGGATGGCGAGCGCGCCGTCTTGCGCGTTGTCGGAGTGGACGGATCCCACCATCGAGATTTCAATGACGTTGCGTTCACCCGGAGGAATTTCCTCACCTGGACCGCCGGAGGCCTCATACTCGTACAGGACCCGGATGACCGGAACTTCACCGTCTTGGACCCGGAAACGGGTTCATCCAGACCACTCGTTGCGGACCCCGGCGAAGGCTGGATGTATGAGCCCAGGCCTTCTCCCGACGGCGAGCACGTGGCGATATGGTGGAACCGCGGGCCGCGAAAAGAGGCTTCCTGGACCGTATCGCTCGAAGACGGAGCGGTGTCCGTTCTTAGCGCGGACCACGTCACTGTGGGATGGTCGGAGGACGGCGAATCGGTCTATGTAATGCCTGCAACCAACCGGAGACACGGTGGCTCGCGCCCTATCTACCGAATGCCGGTGTATGGCGGCCCCCAAGAGCTGGTGCTCGAGCTTCCGGAACCCGCCGAGCCCTGGAACGTGAGCATCGACCCTGCCGGCGGCCGCGCAGCGGCCGCTCTTACCGAATTGCGGTCGGATGTCTGGGTGGTCGATAACTTCGATCCGGCGGCAAGCGACCGGACTCAGGCGTCGCGGTAGGTGCGACGGCGTCGTTGGCCTCGGTAGGGATACGGGGGCTGTGAGTCGCGGTAGGTGCGTGGCTGCCCGGAGGCCTTTGAGCCGTCGTTCGTCGAGCGGCCGGATCCGCGCCGATCCTCTCCGCAACGGCGCTCTCCCTTGCGCCGCTCACCGCCCATGCGACGGTCGGGAGAATCGAGGAGGTTCTGCTTCTTGCGCTTATTCTCACGGGACCGGCGGTCCGTATGGCTTCGCTCCTTGAACTTCGAGCGGCGTTCTTTCATCTTCTTAACCATCAGTATGCACAGTATCTTACGACGTTTACCTAAGAAGATATCAAAGTGCGGCCCCGGTGGCGGAGCTCTCGAGACAGGACAGAGGCTACAAGTCGCGGGCCAGCGCCATGAGAGGGCGCGACGATCAGGCGAGAGCCGCCGCGAATCGCGCCAGCTTGTCCTCGTCCAGCCGCCCGTCGGTGCGCAGGCCGCTGCACACGTCCACGGCGAACGGCTGGACGGCCCGGACGGCTTCGGCCACGTTGCCGGGCCCCAAGCCGCCTGCGAGGAAGATCGGGACCTCCACCGCGTCACGTATCGTCCGGCTGACCGCCCAGTCGTGAACCCGCCCGGTTCCTCCCAGCTCCTTGACGGCCAGATCGGGCCGTCCGGAGTCGAGCAGAAGGGCGTCTGCGTGGCGCGCCGAATCCACCGCCTCCTCCAACGACTCGGGGCCGGTCACGTGCACGACCTGGACGAGCCGAATGCCGGGCAGCACTTTTCGGAGCTCGCCGTAGGCTCGGGCCTGTACCCGGTCGACCAGTTGAATGGTGGTCGTCACGCACCGGCGATGCTGGTCAGCGATCTCGACCGGATCGGTGCGGGAGGTGAGCAGGAACGTCGATACGGAGGGCGCAACCGATGCGGCGATCTCGCGAATCAGCGTATTGGGAATGACTCCAGGACCGCTCGGCATCTCCGAGACCAGACCGAGCGCCGAGGCTCCGTACGCGATCGCGAGCGAAGCTTCCTCGCGTCCCCCGATGCAGCAGACCTTGAACTGCGTGTTCATCACCGCGTTTTCCAAAAGCCGTGTTGCTCCCGATGCCCACCCGGAAGGTGTGCGCGGCAGAGAAGCTCTGGCTCGACATCCCCAATTCGCAAGATACGACCTCGAATGATCCGGCGAAGTACTCGAAGGGGCCAACTGGCTCGGCGAAGCAATATGCCGAATATTCCCGGGATCGGCAGACGGGTCACGAACGGCCTGACGGACGGCCCAACGCTACCTCGGAAAGGTAGGCTGAGATGCCCGCGGGTTATTCCGGCACTCCGCTCGCCAAGAAGCTCGGGATCAAGGAGGGCCACATCGTCCTCGCCCTCGGCGCACCCGCAGGCTACGAGGAGCTGCTGGAGGGCTTGCCCGACAATGTTTTGATCGAGAAGGCCGGTTCGGCCGGAGATGGAGATCGCCGCTTCGACGTCATCCATGCCTTCACGAAGGAGCGAGCGTGGCTCGAGGCGGCGCTGCCGACGCTCAGGGAGCGGATCGTCTGGAACGGGGCGGTTTGGGCGTCGTGGCCGAAGAAGGCCTCGAAGGTGCCCACGGACGTGACCGAGGATGTGGTGAGAGGGCTGGCGCTACAGAACGGCCTGGTTGACGTGAAGGTGTGTGCCGTCGACGAGGTCTGGTCCGGGTTGAAGCTGGTGATCCCCGTCAAGGATCGCCCCGAGCTATAGGCCCAACGTCACTTCAGCAGCAGGACCGGGCACTGGACCAGGATCGCCACCTTGTAGCTGAGCGTCGTCCAGCTCGCTCCCGGGCTCTCGAGGTCGATCCTGTGGGAGGTGAGCACGACCAGGTCGGTGCCCGCCTCGTTGGCGAACCCGACGATCTCCTCCGCCCGGTCGCCGTAGCGCACGTTCGGGTCGAAGTCCACCCCGGTCTCTCGAAGCGGCGCGGCCATCTCGAGCAGGGCATCCATCGCTTTGCCCTCGAGCTTGTGGTAGAAGTCCTCGAGCTCCTCGAAGGGGAGATCCAGCGTCTCGATGACGTGAAGCAGAACCACCGTTCCGCCGTTTCCGGCGGCGAGCCCACCAGCCGTCTCGATCGCCGACACGTTGCGATCCGTCAGATCTACCGGAACGAGTATCTGCTGGAACATGGGCCGGACTCCTTCATACATCGGTGGACATAGGGGCGGCCCGGGCGTCGCGCCCGCCCGCCCGAGCTTTTTGGGACCGCCGCTGAACGGGGTGTGAGTGATGGCACGAGCGATCTGGAACGATCAGGTGTTGGCGGAAAGCGAGGCCTTCGAGACCGTCGAGGGCAACATCTACTTCCCGCCGGAGTCGATCAACCGCGAGTTCTTCCGGGAGAGCGACCATCAAACCACCTGCCCGTGGAAGGGCGTCGCCAGTTACTACGACGTCGTGGTCGGCAATCAGGTAAACGGCGGAGCGGCGTGGTACTACCAAGCGCCTTCCGAAGCCGCGAGCCAGATCAAGGACCACGTGGCGTTCTGGAAAGGGGTTCGCGTGGAACCCTAGGCCCCCGGAACTCCCACCGGTCGATAGCCGGAGGCGCCCGCCACTGGCGTTCTAGCCGACCGCGACCTTGATCTCGGTTTCGGCCGTCTTGGCGACTGACTCGGCGAGCGGTGACCTCCCGCGGTCCACCCAGTCGACCCGACCGTACCCCACGGGCACCCAGTCCGGCTTCGGGATGGAGCCCGGGTAGTCGAGGTAGGCGGACCCTTTTTGCATGTCCTGAACGGCGCTGAACACCCGCCGCATGGCGAAGGTTTTCCCCTGAAGCGCCATCTGTGCGAGCTTCTTGACCGCCGCCCACCCGATCTGGGTGTCGGCTCGCGTCAGCCCGTACAACCGCGCGACCCGCTCATAAAAGCGCGCCGGCGGCAGCTTGCTCGGCAGCACCAGGTGCATCACGTCGAAATAGGCGTAGTCGTCCGTCGTGATCTTGTCCTTCACCGTCTCCCACAGCTCGGTCCCCGGAAGCGGAGTGAGCACCGTGAAGCCGGGATT
>JBDHIM010000176.1:0-5187 GCA_039587445.1 Gemmatimonadota bacterium | reverse complement strand
CTCCCTGTACAGGTGCTCACCGGCGAAGCGTTGGGTCTCCGAGGTGCTCGGCGGCGCACGCCGCTCGCCCACGTTCCAGAGGGCGGAGGCCTTCCCGAGGCACGGGTCGAACCGGCCGTCGCTCAGCTCGGCCCAGCGAAGCGCTTCCTCGAGCACCGTGGTGGTCGCGGCGGTCACCGCCACGGGTCCGGAGGCGGCGCGCAAGTTGGCCCGACCGACGTCGGAGTCCGCCGTGAAGTGGGACATCGTGCGCTCGACCCAGCGCAGCTCGCGGATCGCCCCGTCGATCGCCTCCTGGGCCTTCGCCTCGTCCCGATCCACGACGACGATGTCGGCGATCGTGCCCATGACGGGGACGCTGCGCCTGGCTTGGCGGCTCATCCGGCGCAGCGAGGCGGGCAGCGTCAGGACGACGAAAGCGCCCACGCCGAGAGACAGGAACCTCCGGCGGCTAACGGTCATCGATGCACCTCCAGTGGCGGATCGGTAGACTCCCGTCCGCGGTCGTTTCGTGGGTCCTTCGTGCAGGTTTCGCCGCAGCGGCCGCAGCCGGCCGGGTCTCCGGAGCAGCCGGCCCTGGGCCGAATCAGGCCGAAAAGGGCGAACAGCCCGGCGAAGGCCAGAACGGCCAGAACCTCGATCATCATGACATCATCACGGCGTCGACAGCCCGGCGAAGCCCATGAACGCGAGCGAGAGGCTGCCCGCCACGATCAGCACGAGCCCCATGCCCTTGGCGAGGGCCGGGATATCGGCCAGCTCGGCCCGCTCGCGGATCGAGGCCATGAGCACCAGCGCCAGCGTGAGTCCGAGGCCCGCGCCGAGCGCGAAGGCGAGACCCTCCATGAAACCGTAGCCGCGGTTCGTCTGGAAGATCGCCAGGCCCAGGATCGCGCAATTGGTCGTGATCAGCGGCAGGTAGATCCCCAGCTCACGGAAGAGGGTCGGACTCACCTTCTTGATCGTCATCTCCACGATCTGCACCAGCGAGGCGATCACCACGATGAAGGAGATCAGCCTCAGGTACGGGGCGTAGGGCAGCACGTACGCGTTCAGGAACGAGGCCACCAGCGACGTGATCGTCAGCACGAAGATGTTGGCGGCCCCCATGCGAAGCGCGGTGGCGATCTTGGCCGACACGCCCATGAACGGGCAAAGGCCGAGGAAGAGATGCAGGGTGAAGTTGTTCACCAGCATCGCGGAGATCAGGATCCAGAAGAGGTCCGAGCTCATGCCGCCCTCCTCGACGCCACGCCGTGCGGCCAACGGCGCACCCGCGGCACCTCCGCCGCCTTCCGCCCGCGCCACCACCCGAAGGCCAGCAGGATGATGCCCAGGGTGAGGAAGCCGCCCGGAGGCAGGATCATGATGATCCACGGCTCGAACGAGGGGCCGAAGACGCTGTAGCCCAGCAGGCTCCCGTTGCCGAGCAGCTCCCGGATCGAGCCCATCATCACCATCGCGATGATGAACCCGAAGCCCGTGCCCACGGCGTCCAGCAGCGCCCGACCGATCGGTCGCTTGGACGCGAACGCCTCCTGACGGCCAAGAATCATGCAGTTGACGACGATCAGGGCGATGAACGCGCCGAGCGCCTTGTGGATGTTCGGCACGACGGCGGCGAGCGTCAGGTCCGCGATCGTCACGAACGTGGCGATGATCAGGATGAAGGAGGCGATCCGGACCTCCTTCGGGATCAGGTTCTTGAAGGTGGAGACCAGCAGGCTCGAGCCCGTCAGCACGAAGAAGGTGGCGAGCCCCATCGCGAGGCTGTTGGCCACCGTGTTGGTGACAGCGAGCGCCGGGCAGAGGCCGAGCATCTGCACGAGCACCGGGTTCTCCTCCCAGATCCCGCGCAAGAAGTCGTGGGTGGGCGTGGTCGTCTGGCCCGGCAGCAGGGTCGCACCGCCTTCGTGCGACCCCGGCGCGTGCCGGACGAGCTCGGTCGCGTTCTCGGGTCCGGTCATCCGCCCGCCTCCGCCGCAACGGACGGAGTCTCTCGCGGCTCGGCCGTGTACGCCTGGATCATCGGTCCGATGGATTCCATTCGCTTGTTGATGATCTCGATCACGGTGCGTGAGGAGATGGTGGCTCCCGTGATCATGTCCACCTCGTGCTCGCTCCCGGTCCCAGCCCCGGCCTTGACGCCCTCGATCAGCGGCACGACGCCCAGGAACGATGAAACGAAGGCGCTGTCCTTCTCGATCTTGTCGCCGAGGCCGGGGGTCTCTTTGCTCTCTAGCACCTTCATCCCGAGGAGCTCATCGCTCTCCGCGTCGTAGCCGAAGATCAGCCCCACGATGTCCTGATAACCGGGCTGCTCTCCCGCGATCGCGAAGCCCATCCGGCTGCCGTCCGCCGCATAGCCGGCGTAGATCCGGTCCAGCTCCGTGCTGTCGACGGTCGCCGAGAGCGCCGCTGTCAGCGACCCGTCCACCACGAACAGGGTCTCGTACCGCTCCGGTCCTCCGAGGACCTCCTGAATCGCGGCCCGCAGCGCAGCCGCGCGGTGAGCCTCGATCTTGGGCTCCGCCCAGCCGAAGACCAGGACGATCGCCAGCCCGGCCATCGCGCCTGCGAGGGCGAGCGTCAGGATCAGCCGCCAGGACGGCACCTCCTTGACCGAGAGTTCCGGTGCTGCGGCTTCCGAGTCGGCCGAAGGCTCTCCGTCGGCGTCCGCATTGGCCGAAGGCGCCTCATCGACTGAAGCCTCCGCTTCCGCCGGACGCTCCGCATCGACCGGCCGAGCCTCCGCGTCGCCCTCGGGTGGCGTCTCGCCGTCGCCTTCCGGCCCGCTAAGCCCGTTGGGCCCGTTCAGCTCGTCCGGGCTGCCCGGCTCCGGGGCGATCGGCAGCTTCCGCCCCCGACGGGGCCGATCCTCTCCGCCGCTCATGCCTCGGCCTCGCGGGCACCGCGCTTGGCGGCTCGGCCGGGGCTGCCGTACGGCTTCGGCTGGGTCGCGCGGTTGAGGAACGGCACGAGCGCGTTCATCAGGAGGATCGCGTACATGACTCCTTCCGGCAGCCCGCCCCAGGTGCGGATCAGGATCACCAGGAAACCGATCCCGAACCCGAATATCCACGCCCCCGCGTTGGTCACCGGCGAGGTCACCATGTCGGTGGCCATGTACATGGCGCCCAGAATGAGGCCGCCAGAGAAGAGGGCGAAGAGCGGGCTGGCGAAGCGGGACGGGTCGATGGCGTAGAGGAGCCCGGAAAAGGCGGCCACGGTGAGGAAGATGCTCACCGGGATCCGCCAGTTGAGATAGTTCCGGAGGGCCAGGTAGCCGCCGCAGACCAGGATCAGAAGTCCCGCGGTCTCTCCCAGCGAGCCTCCGGTGGCGCCGATCATCAGGCTCCAGGGATCGGTGGGCGTGGCCTCGAACTTCATCAGTCCGAGCGGCGTCGCCTCCGTCACGGCGTCGACGCTGGGAGTGGTGAAGGGGAAGGCGAAGTTGTCGCCCCGGAGCTGGGCCCACTCCGTGGTGGCCGCGGGCCAGGTCGTCAGCGCCGCCGGGAACGCCGCCTGGAGGAACGCCCGGCCGAGCAAGGCCGGGTTGAAGACGTTCTGGCCCAGTCCGCCGAACACGAGCTTGCCGAAGCCGATCCCGAACGCGCCGCCGACGAAGGCGATCCAGAGCGGAAGCCCCGGCGGCAGGGTTAGGCCGAGGAGGAGCCCGGTGATAGCGGCCGAGCCGTCTCCCAGGCTGCCCGCCTGGCCGAACGCCCGCTCCGTGAGGACGGCCCCAGCGGTGGCGGCGGTTATCACGAGGAGCGCGCTCGGACCGAAGAACCAGGTGGCGGCGGCGATCACGGGGACGAGGCTCCCCACCACGTTCCACATGATCCTCGGCGTCGAGTCGGGCGCCTTCAGGTGAGGCGAGGCCCTCAGCTGCAGCTGGAGATCGCCGACGTGCGACGTCTCGCTCACGCCGCCTGCTGCTTTCGTCGCTGCGCTCCCGCCTTCGCGAGGGCGAACATCTGCGAGAGCGGGATGTTCGAGGGGCAGACGTAGGAGCAGCAGCCGCACAGCATGCAGGTCGCCAGGTCCGCCTCCTCCATCTCCTCGAAACGGCCCGCCTGAGCGAGGATCCCGAGCAGCGATGGATTGAGGAAGACCGGGCAGGCATCCAGACAGTGGCCGCACTTGATGCACGGATAGGTGCGGCGCGGCCTGGATTCCTTCTTGGTGAGGACGACGATCCCCGTGGTGCTCTTGATGATCGGGGCGTCCGCGTCGGGCTGGCCGCAGAACTCCAGCACGTCGCGGATCTTGGCGCCCACCGGGACGATCAGGTTGGAGGGCTTCCGAAGGCCGGGGCCGGTGACCGTGACGACCCGCTCGATGAGCGGGAGGCCGGTCTCGAACACCTCCGCGATGCAGGCGAGCGAGGCGACGTTCTGGACGACCACCCCGATGTGCATCGGCAGCTTGCCCGGGGGCACATCCCGGCCCGTCAGGGCGTGGATCAGCATCTTCTCGTAGCCCTGCGGATACTTCACCGTGAGTCCCTGAACGGTCACGTCCAGGTCGTCGGGCAGCGTGCGCTGCAGGGCCTCGATGGCGTCGGGCTTGTTCTTCTCCACACCGATGATCGCCCGCTCGACGCCCAGCGTGTGCATCATGATGCGGATCCCGAACTGGACCCGTTCGGGATACTCGGTCATCACGCGGTGGTCGGTGGTGAGGTACGGCTCGCACTCGGCCCCGTTCACGATCAGCGTGTCGACGGCGACATCATCGGGAGGCAGGAGCTTCACGTGGGTGGGGAAGGCCGCTCCGCCCAGCCCGACGACGCCGGCCCGCTGAACCGCCTTCACTACCTGGTCCGGGGTGAGGCCGTCCCAGTGCGGGATGATCCGGGGCCTGGGGATCTGGGGAGAGAAGGTGTCGACGGTGATGCGGATCGCCTCGGCCATGCTCCCGTCGGGGTGCGGCCAGAGGCCGATCTCCTTCACCGTTCCCGCCGAGGAGGCGTGGATAGGCACGGAGACGAAACCGTCCGCCTCGCCGATCTTGTCGCCTCGCTCCACACGGTCGCCCGGCTCGACCAGGGGCCGGGCGGGCTTGCCGGTGTGCTGCCGAAGCGGAAGGACGATCTCCTCGGGGTAGGGCATGCGGCGGACCGGCACCCCCGCCGTCAGCTCCTTGTGCTCCGGCGGGTGGACCCCGTGCCGGAAGCTCAAC
>JBDHIM010000175.1:0-4465 GCA_039587445.1 Gemmatimonadota bacterium | reverse complement strand
CTCTGGCCGAACCCCTTCTCGGGCGCGACCCCCTCCGGCTGCAGGTAGTCGAAGTCGCTCTGCTCGCCCCGGGCCCGCACGTACTTCAGATCCGCGCCGCTGCAGAAGATGCCGCCGGTGCCGCGCACCACGACGCAGCGGACGTCATCGTCCCGGGCGCAGCCCAGGCCGGCCTTCCGAAAGTCACGCGCCGTCTCGACGTCCAGGGAGTTGAAGCGCTCGGGGCGGTCGATCGTGATCGTCGCCACGCCGCCGTCCTGCGTGACCCGGATGTGCTTCATGGCCCGGTCCGCCGGCCATCGGCCTGTTCCGCGTCGAGGGCACCGCACAGGCGGGAGCGGGTCAGCATATGCGAGGCAGCGGCTCGCCCTCGGGCTCCGAGACGAGGCGGCGGCCGAGCCCGGTGTCCAGCACGACCCGGCCCGGATTCGCATCCGTGCACTCTCCGACGATCGCCGCTTCCCGCCCGAGCGGGTGCTCGCGAATCGCGGCGAGCGTCTCCGCGGCCCGCTCCGGTCTCACGCCGAGGATCGCTTTTCCCTCGTTCGCGATGTGGAGGGGGTCGAGGCCCAACATCTCGGCGGCGGAGCGGACGGTCGGCGTCATCGGCATCGCGGGCTCGTGAAGGGTGATGCCGACGCCGCTCTTGTCGGCCATCTCGTGGAGCGCACTGGCGAGACCGCCGCGCGTCGGGTCCTTCATCGCCGTGACCGCCCCGTCCGCGGCCGCCAGCGCGGCCGCCAGGAGGCCGTTGATCGGCGCCACATCCGAGATCAGCTCACCCTCGAAGTCGAGTTCGTGTCGCTTCGCCATCAAGGCGATACCGTGGTCGCCGATCGATCCGGTCACCAGGAGACGGTCGCCCGGTCTCAGGCCCGCGTCCGGAACGACCGTGTCCGTCAGCCCCAGCCCGGTGGTGTTGATCACGACCCCGTCGATCTCGCCGCGCCCCATCACCTTCGTGTCGCCCGTCACGATGGTCACGCCCGCCTCTCGACACGTCTCAAGCATCGATGCCTGCAGGCGAGCCAGATCAGCCTGCCGAAAGCCCTCTTCCACGATGATCGCGCTCGTGAGAGCCAGCGGTTCGGTCGCGCCCATCACGGCCAGGTCGTTCACGGTGCCGGCGACCGCCAGCCGGCCGATGTCTCCGCCGGGAAAGAAGATCGGGTGGATCACGTGCGAGTCCGTCGTCACGACCAGCCACTGATCTCCGAGGCGGAGCGCCGCGCCGTCGTCCATGGCCGCCAGCCCGATCGAGCCCGGGGTCGGCACGCCATCTTCCATGAAGCCGGCCGCGAGCGTCTCCTCGATCAGAAGCCGCATGGCGCGGCCTCCAGCCCCGTGCTTGAGGGTGACCAGCTCGTGCGGCGCCGTCGCTCCGCGCCCCGGCCGAGTGCTCACAGGTCCGGGTGGCCCCCGTACTGGTGCCAGATCTTGCAGGTTCCCTCGTTGCTGACCATGCAGGCGCCGACCGGCGCGTCGGGAGTGCACTCCACGCCGAAGATATCGCAGTCGTTGGGAGAGGCGATGCCCGCCATGATGTCCCCGCAGATGCACGCCTTGGTGAGCACGGACGGGGCATGGTTCCACAGGCGCTCGACCTCGATCCGGAAACGCTTCCTCGTGTCCACGTGGGCGAACTCGTCGCGGAGACGCAGGTTGCCGTTCGGGACGTGCGCGATGCCGCGCCAACGGCCGCCCATTGTCCGAAAGACACGCCAGAGCTGCTCCTGGGCGTTGCGGTTTCCCTCCGGCGTCACGCAGCGCGGGTACATGTTCACCACCTGCGGTTCTTCGTCACGGACGAGCTCCACGAGCTTGAGAAGCCCGGCCAGCACGTCCAGCGGCTCGAAACCGGCTACCACCACCGGGATGCCATGCCGTTCCACGAACGGTTCGAAGAGTGCCGAGCCGGTGATCGTGGCGGCGTGACCCGCCGCCAGGAAGCCCTCAACCCGTGTGGCCGGCATCTCGGCCACGATCTCCATCACCGGGGGGATGTACTTGTGGGCGGAGAGCACAGAGAAGTTGGGAGGCGGATCCGCGACGATCACGGCGGCCGTCGCGACGGCGGTCGTCTCGAAACCGCTCGCGAAAAAGACGACCTCCTCGGCCGTGTCCCGGGCGATCTCGACCGCCTGCGCGGCGCTGTAGACCACGTCGACGTGGGCGCCCTCCGCCTGGGCATCGGCCAGAGACTTCATGGTTCCGGGTACGCGGACCATGTCGCCGTACGTGGCGACCCGCACACCGTCGCCGGCCAGGACCACCGCCTCGTCGACCTCGGGCACATCGGTCACGCACACCGGGCAGCCGGGACCCATGATCACGTCCAGCCGCCGCGGCAGGATCGTGCGCAGGCCGTACTTGGCGATCGACTGCTCGTGGCTGCCGCAGACGTGCATGACCGAGATCCGCTCCCGACCAATCGCCTCGCAGACGCTCTCCAGCGCCCCGGCAAGCTCCCTGGCCTTGGCGGGGTCGCGGAACTTGAGCTCGGCGGCTCCCGCCCGCAGGCCGGTGTCGGTGGTCGGTGCCCCCTCAGCCATTCCCGCCTCGCGGCTCGGCGTCGTCGTCGGGGGCGGCTCGACCTACGGCTCCTCCGAGCCCCACGCCCGGGGAAGCCTCGATCTCGCCTCGCACATCCGAGGCCATGATGTCCTCATCCGCCTCCTTCAGCAGCAGCTCGTACAACGAGAGCGTCTCCTCGATCTCCTCCGCCGGGATCTTCCGAATCGCGAAGCCCACGTGGTTCAGGATGTAGTCTCCCGGAGAGACCTCTTCGTCGATCACGTCGAGGCGGGTCTCGCGTCTGATGCCCCAGAAATCCACGATAGCCGTGAGGCCATCGACATCGACCACTCGTCCGGGCACTCCGAGGCACATGGCGTCTCTCCCTATTCTAGCTGTCTACAACGAGTCGTACGCGCCCGCTGGCTAGTCTGGCCGCCGCGACGGCCGCCTGGCCATAGCTTATCGCGCCGTCGTTGGGGCTGAGCGCGATCGGCAGGAGGGCCCGGAGCCCGCTCGCCTCGAGCCGCGATCTCAAGGATACCAGCAGGCGGACGTTCTGGAAGCATCCACCGCCCAGGGCGACCGTGTTCAGGTCGAACGCCTCGCACGCCTCCACCGCCACCCTCGCCGCCGTCGCCGCGACGCTCTCGTGGAAGCGGGCCGCCAGGATCTCGGCGTCCTCGCCATCGGCGCGCAGATCTCCCAGCGCCGAGAGCAGCGGCACGGGATCGAGGGTCCAGAAGCCTTCCGAGCTCTGGATCGCCGGGAAGCGCAGTGGCTCCGCCGGTCCGGAACCGGCCAGCGCCTCGAGCTCCATGGCGGTCTGGCCCTCGTAGGTGGCTCGCTGCCGTACCCCGAGCACCGCCGAGGCCGCATCGAACAGGCGTCCCATCGACGAGGCGAGGGGTGCGTTGAGACGGCGTTGGATTTGAGCCTCCGCCACCGCCAGTCGCCTGTCCGGAATGCCCTGGAGGGCGAAGCGGAGGGCGTTCGCTGTCTCCGGAGCCTCCGAAGCCAGCGAGAGGTACCCGAGGGCCGCGCGCCAGGGCCGGCGGGCGACGAGATCCCCGCCCGGAAGAGGCGCGTACTGCAGCTGGCCGATGCGCAGGTAATCCTCGAGATCCGAGAGGAGGAACTCGGCGCCCCACACGCGGTCGTCGTGGCCGAGCCCCATCCCGTCGAAGGCGATCCCGAGCACCCTGTCGGTGACGCCGTGCTCCGCCGCCACGGCGGCGATGTGGGCGTGATGGTGCTGGACGGAGATCACCGTCTCCAGCCCGAGCTCCTCGGCCACGCGCGTCGAGAGGTAGCCGGGGTGGAGGTCGCGCACCGCCACGGTCGGCTCGATGCTGAACAGCTCCCGGAAACGCGCCAACGCGTTCTGGAAATGCTCGAGCGTCTCGAGATTCTCCAGATCGCCGATATGCTGGCTCACGTAGGCCCGGCGCTCGTGAGCCAGGGCGAAGGTGTTCTTCAGGTGCGGCCCGGCAGCGATGAGCGGAGCCGGGGTCTCGAGCGGGAGCTCCAGTGGCAGCGGAGCGTAGCCGCGCGCCCGTCGCAGGAACACGCGAGTCCCACCGGCGACCCGAACGACGGAGTCGTCGTATCGTGAGATGATCTCCCGATCGTGCAACAGGAATGCGTCCGCGATGCCTCCCAGAGATTCGCGCGCCTCGCCGTTGCCGATCGCGATCGGCTCCTCGGAGGCATTGCCGCTCGTCATCACGAGCGGACGCTCCACCGCCTCCAGCAGGAGGGCATGGAGGGGTGTGTAGGCCGTCATCACGCCGACGGTGTCGAGGCCCGGTGACACAGACGGGGCGAGCTCGGAGGGCCACACCCTCTGCAGCACGACGATCGGACGCTCCCGGGAGGTCAGAAGACGCTGTTCGATCTCCCCGACAGCCCCCAGGCGACGCGCCGCCTCCATGTCCCGGACCATGACCGC
>JBDHIM010000174.1:0-7936 GCA_039587445.1 Gemmatimonadota bacterium | reverse complement strand
AACTCCTCGAGCAGCGCCGACAGGGGCATCATCTCGGGCACGACGAACGGCTCCCGCGCCAACTCCCGCAGGGTCGAGAGACGCCTTCCGGAGCTGATGGCCTGGTAAAGATCCCGCAGATGCACGACCCCGGTGATCCTGTCCACCGTGTCCGCGTAGACCGGGATCCGGCTGTAGGGTAGGGATCGGAGCTCGTCGGCGATCTCGCCGACCGTGAGCGTCTCGGGCCAGGCGAAGATCTCGACCCGTGGCGTCATCGCATCGCGCGCCTTCGTGGTATCCAGCAGGAAGGCCTGTTCGATGAGTCGCCGCTCCCGCTCGTCGATCATGCCGGAGAGATAGGCCATCTGCGATAGCCGCCGGATCTCCATCTCGGAGACGCCGCCGCTTCCGCCCTTGGCCTTCGGCAGGATCCACCTCGTGATCCTCTCCAGCGGTCTCACGAGGGGCGACAGGGCTCGCTGGAGGGTCTCGATGACCGGTGCGGCGCCCAGCGAGAGGCGCATCGAATTGGAGACCGCGAAGCTCTTCGGCGTGATCTCCCCGAAAAAGAGGACGAGCAGAGTCATGACGCCCGTGGCCAGGCCGACCCCCGCCGAGCCGAAGTGCTGCGTCGCGACGTACGTCGCCACTGCGGCGGCGCCGATGTTCGCGACATTGTTGCCGATCAGGATCGTGATGAGGAGGCGCTCGGGGTTGGCCTTGAGGCGCACGAGCGCGTTTGCCCCTCGTTTACCCTCCTCGGCCAGCGACCGGGCCCGGGTCTGGGAGATGGAGAAGAAGGCGATCTCGGCGCTGGAGAAGAAGCCCGATAGCGCGAGAAGGAGGACAAGCAGAAGGGCCGTTCCGATCATCGGAGCGGCCGAGTTTGCGGTCGATCAGCTGAGCTGGGGTCTTCCAATGCGGGTGGTGTGACTCCTTCGGGCTGCGCGGGTTCGCGTTAGCTGGAGGCGGTTTGCCAGGTCCGGCTGACGCCGAGGAGCTCCTCGATGAGGCTCTCCGCGTCGCGACCGGCGGCTTCGGCTTCGAAGCCGGGAAGAACCCGGTGGCGCAAGACGTCCGGTGCGACCGCCCTGACGTCCTCGAGATTCGGCACCGGGCGTCCGTCGAGCGCCGCCCGGGCTTTGGCGCCGAGCACGAGATACTGTGACGCACGCGGTCCCGCTCCCCAGCTCACGAGATCCCTCACGAAGCTCGGAGCCTCCGGGTCCTCCGGCCTGGTGGCTCGGGCGATGCGTACGGCGTACTCGGTCAGGGAGGGAGGAGCCGGAACCCGGCGTACGAGATCCTGCAGCGTCTGAAGCTCCAGTGCGCCGAGAACCGTACTTACCTCGGCTCGCGAACCCGTCGTCGTCGTGGCGGCGACCTCCACCTCCTCATCGTGGCTCGGGTAGTCGATCCGGAGCTCGAACATGAACCTGTCCAGCTGCGCCTCCGGGAGCGGATACGTCCCCTCCTGTTCGATCGGGTTCTGCGTGGCCAGAACGAAGAAGGGGCGGTCCAGCGGACGTGTCTCGTTCGCGACGGTCACCTCACCCTCCTGCATGGCCTGAAGCAGGGCAGCCTGGGTCTTGGGCGGAGTGCGGTTGATCTCGTCCGCCAGAATGACGTTGGCGAAGATAGGACCCGCGATGAACCGGAAGCTGCGATGTCCCGTTCCCGGATCCTCCTGAAGGACCTCCGTACCGGTGATGTCCGAAGGCATGAGGTCGGGCGTGAACTGGATGCGGCTGAACGCCAGATCCAGGGTCTCGGCCAGCGTGGCCACCAGGGTCGTCTTGGCGAGGCCTGGCACGCCGACTATGAGCGCATGCCCTCCGGCCAGCATCGTGGTCAGCAGGCGTTCCACGAGATCTGTCTGTCCCACGATCCTACGCGCGATCTGAGTCTCGATCGCTTCGCGGGCCGACGCGAGTTGTCCCAGCAGACCGACGTCGCTCACGCCCGCCTGGAGCGGCTGCGCGGCAGGGGCCGCGATCCCCGATTTGCGTGCTTCCACCTCGCCCTCTCGTCTCCGACTCGACCCCGTCTTCAGCCCTGTACCGCTCCTCAACCTACGGGTTCCTGCGCGGGTGGTACACTGCCCGGAAACACAGTCACTTGCAGCCTTGCGTTATTTTTCACAAGCGGGTATGATCGCCCCGCCGTAGGCCCGGCGGGACCGCGTTCGCGGACGTTTTCAAGCGGTACGGGTCGAGGTTCTGGGTAGATGCGGAAAGAACCGGCGTCCTCGACGATGGCACAGGTCAGCCGTCACGCGGGCCATGGAATAACGATCGCCGCGTCGGCCGCGCTGTTCGCCTGGCTGGGGACTCTGCTGGACGAGCGGCTCGGGACGCGGCCTCTTTTCGTGGTGCTCGGTGCGTTTCTCGGCTTCAGTGCCGGATTCTACAGCATGTACCGGCGCCTCGTACTCGATTCCTCCCATGAGCGCGACGAGGGTCCGCCTGCCGAATGAGCGTCTCGCGGGGCAGTCTCGGCTACCTGGCGCTGACGTTGGCGCTGCTCGCTGCTGGGAGCGCGGTCGTGTTGGCCTCCGGGTCTGCCCGAAGCGGCCTCCTCGTTACGGGCGCGCTCTTGGCCTGGCTGATCCAGGCGCCGGCGTACTCGGTGCTTCTCGGCCGCCTGGAACGTGGGCTCGATGCAACGCGCCCGTGGCTGGTGGGAATGGCGGCTCGCTTCGGCGGCTTGGGGCTCCTGGCGGTTTTGAGTTGGACCACACGCCTGCCACTGGCGCCCGTCGCGGTCTCGTACGTGATCGCCATGATCGCCTTCCTGATCCTGGAGGTGACGTGGCTCGCTGGGCGCCGACCGAATGAACGAACTGAGTTGACTGACTAGAGATGCTCGGAGTGCTTAGAGAAGCGTTGCTGCTGAAGGACACGCTCATGCTCCGGGGGCTGATGCGGCTTCAGGAGCATGGAGGCGAACAGGCGACTCACGCCGTCCAGGGCGAGGTGGCCGCGCACGCCGAGGAGTGGGGCACAGAGGCGATGATCCACCACATCGTCGACTCCACCAACCTGGACTTCGGCTTCTTCGCCATCGATCTGAGCCCGCTGCAGATTCCGCCCGTGCACATCGGTGGGCTGGAGATCGACTTCTCGATCACGAAGCATGTGGTGTTCCTGTTTCTCGCGGCGCTGCTCACGATCGTCACCATGTGGTTCGCCGCGCGCGCCGCCCAGCGCCTCGAACACGGCGAGAAGGCGCCGGGGGGTCTGCTGAACGCGATGGAGGCGTTCTACCTCTACCTGCGCGACGACGTGGCGCTGGCCAACATCGGCCGTGGCGGCGAGCGCTTCGTCCCTCTCGTGATTGCCCTGTTCTTCTTTATCCTGTACGCGAACCTGCTCGGCCTCGTCCCGTTCGGGGCGACGGCGACCTCCAACATCATGGTAACGTCCGCACTCGCGCTGATCGCTCTCGTGGTCATCGAGGTGGCGCCGGGTTCACCGCGCTGGGTCCCAGAGGCTACTTGCGCACCATCTTCTACGTGCCGCCCGGCCTCAACCCGGCGATGAGCGCGCTCATGCTCGTGATCATGACTCCGGTGGAGTTGATCGGGAAGCTGGCCAAGCCATTCGCGCTCGCCGTCCGACTCTTCGCCAACATGACGGCCGGGCACTTCGTGCTGCTGGCGCTGCTCGGGCTGATCATAACGTACGGGAGCTTTACCACCGGCTCTGGCTGGATCGCGATCCTCGGTCCGATCCTGCTCGGCCTCTTCGTCATGTTCCTGGAGATCTTCGTGTCGTTCCTCCAGGCATTCATCTTCGCGATGCTGACGTCCGTGTTCGTCGGGTTGATTCGGCACGCACACTGAGCGGTCGACGGGCTCACCGGCCCTGGCCGCGCTGAACAGCTCCCTCGCCTCGAGGCGAGGGCCATCACCGCCGCCCCGACAAGGGGGTCGGTCGGGAGATAGAAAAGGAGGAATGGGATGCTCAGAATTCTCGCGCTGCTCCAGGAAGCAGGCGGCCCTGCTGCAGGCGGTGGGGATCTCGGTGCAGGCCTGGCCGTGATCGGCGCCGGCCTGGCCGTGATCGGCGCCGGCATCGGGATCGGTCGGATCGGCGGGAACATGACGGAGGCGATGGCACGGCAGCCAGAGGCGGCCGCACAGATCCAGAACGGGGCGATCATCCTCGCCGCCCTCATCGAGGGTGCGGCGCTGTTCGGCCTCGTGATCGCCGGCTTCATCAAGTAATGAGCGATACGCGAGTGCGAGCCGCTGGGGAGGGAAGGCAGGCGAGGGCCTGGTTGGCCGCCGCCGTCGCTCTGTTGATGGCCGCCCTGGCCGGAGCCCTCATGGGCGTCCTGATGCCGACGCCGCTCTACGGTGCGGTCGCCCAGGAGTCGGGCGGTGCCATCTTCTCGCTCAACATCGGGCTCGTCATCTGGACCTGGGTGCTCTTCCTCCTCACGCTGGGAATTCTGGCGTGGAAGGTCTTCCCGCTCATCGCGGGCGGACTCGAAGAGCGCCAGCGCAAGATCCAGGAGGCGATCGACAGCGCGCGCGAGGATAGGGAGGAAGCGCGCCGCCTCATCGAAGAGCAGACCCGCGAGCTCTCACGCGCCAGGCAAGAGGCGCAGCGCCTGCTCGACGAGACCCGCGAGGCGGCTGGCCGCCTGCGTCAGGAGCTGGTGGCGGGTGCCGAGGCCGAGAAGGTGGACATCCTCGAGCGTGCGCGGCGCGAGATGGACCGAGAGCGTCAGCGGGTGCTCGAGCAGCTCCGCGAGGAGACCGTCGACATATCGCTCGCGGCGGCCGAGCGCCTGATCAAGGCTCGCCTGGATTCGGAGGGAGACCGCCGTCTCGTGCGCGAGTACATCGGGAGCCTCGAGGCCTGACATGACGAGCAGGGCAGGGCCATGAGCGCCTCTGCGGTCGCCGTCAACTACGCCGGGACGCTTCTCGAGCTCGCGGCGCGCGACGGCCAGGAGGAGCGCTACGGCGAGCTCCTGGCGACGGTGGCCGCGCTGCAAGCGGACGTCGACGATTTTCGGAGCTTTCTGGACACGCCCCGGATCCCGACGGAGGAGAAGAAGCGCATCCTGAGGGATGTGTTCGCCGACCACGTTCCGCCGCTGTTCGTCAACTTCCTCCTGGTCGTCGTCGACAAGCGCCGTCAGCGATGGCTGCCGGCGATCGAGGCGGCGTATCGGGATCTTCTCGACGAGAAGGCCGGCCGGATCCACGCGGCGGTCCGCTTCGCCTTCGAGCCCGACGAAGAGCTGCGGACCCAGCTCGTGACCGCGCTCTCCCGGCGGCTCGGAGCCGAGGTCGTCCCACACTTCGTCGAGGATGAGCGGATTCTCGGAGGCGTCATCATTCGGGTGGGCGATCGGGTGATGGATGGGTCGCTTCGTCGGCGACTGGACGACCTACGATCGACCCTCATTCACGGAGAGGCACGGAGCTAGACCCTTTAGCAGGTTCGTCAGCACCTGAGCGACCTGTCAGGAGACGATTTAAATGGCCAACGAAAGCTCGCTGCGCGCCAGCGAGATCAAGAAGGCTCTACTGACACAGATCGAGCACTACGAGGAAGACCTCCACATGGAAGAGGTCGGCGAAGTGCTCGAGGTGAAGGACGGGGTGGCGCGCATCTTCGGCCTCTCCTCGGCCGTCGCCAACGAGATGCTCGAGATCGAGTCCTCGGACACCGGTGAGATCGTGACCGCCCTCGCCCTCAACCTGGAAGAGGACAACATCGGAGCGGTCTGCCTCGGTGATTACCTCCAACTCAAGGAAGGCGATGCGGCGCGACGGACGGGCCGGGTGCTCTCCGTTCCTGCGGGGCCGGAGTTCCTTGGGCGGGTCGTGAGCTCGCTGGGTGAGCCTCGGGACGGCAAGGGCCCGATCCAGGCCGCGACCACCATGAAGGTGGACCGGAAGGCGCCCGGGATCGTGTATCGCAAGCCCGTGGATACTCCTCTGCAGACGGGCCTCAAGGCCATCGACTCGATGATTCCGATCGGGCGCGGTCAGCGCGAGCTGATCATCGGCGACCGGAGCACGGGGAAGACGGCGATCGCGCTCGACGCGATCATCAACCAGCGCGGCGGCGACGTCATCTGCGTGTACATCGCGATCGGCCAGAAGGCGTCCACCGTGGCCAGCGTCGTGGAGCGGTTCACCGAGGAAGGAGCCATGGACCACACGATCGTGGTCGCGGCCAACGCCTCCGATCCGGCGACCCTCCAGTACATCGCGCCGTACGCCGGCTGCGCCATGGCCGAATACTTCATGTACGAGGAGGGGAAGCACACGCTCGTCGTGTACGATGACCTCTCGAAGCAGGCCGACGCCTATCGGCAGATCTCGCTGATCCTCAGACGTCCGCCGGGCCGCGAGGCCTATCCGGGCGACGTCTTCTATCTGCACAGCCGGCTCCTGGAGCGGGCGGCGAAGATCAGCGAGGACGCCGAGATCATCGCGGCGCATCCCGACATCAAGGTGCCGGGGGGCTCGCTGACGGCTCTGCCGATCATCCAGACCCAGGCGGGCGACGTCTCCGCGTACATCCCGACGAATGTGATCTCGATCACGGACGGCCAGATCTACCTGGAGGGAGACCTCTTCTACTCCGGGGTCCGGCCAGCCGTGAACGTCGGGATTTCGGTATCGCGCGTCGGCGGCGCGGCGCAGATCAAGGCGATGAAGCAGGTGGCAGGCAGGCTCCGCCTCGACCTGGCCCAATACAGGGAGCTTGAGGCGTTCGCCCAGTTCGGCTCCGAGCTGGACCCTGCCACGCAGCGGCAGCTCGCCCGCGGGGAGCGGACCGTCGAGGTCCTGAAGCAGGGCCAGTACGTGCCGATGACCGTCGAGGAGCAGGTGATGGCGATCTTCGCCGTCACCAGAGGCTACCTGGACGATGTCGAGGTCGCCGACATCAAGCAGTGGGAGAGCGCCTTTCTCGAGTTCATGCAGTCGCGTCCGGCGCTTGCCGAGCGGCTGCGCGAGGAGAAGGCGTTGAGCGACGAGCTCGAGAACGAGCTCATCGACGCGATCGCTGAGTTCAGGAAGATCTTCAGCGGGCCCGCGGCGGCTCACGTAGAGGCCGAGCCGGATGCGGATGACGAGGCGGAAGCGGCCGAGGCCGAGCCGGCTGCCGCCGGTTGAGCCGCGGGTGGCGACGCTGAAGACCGATCGGAGAGTGAGCGGCTAGATGGCGAAGGCGCGCGACATCCAGCGCCGGATCGGCTCGATCAAGAGCACGCGGAAGATCACGCGCACCATGGAGATGGTGGCGACGTCGAAACTCCGCCGCGCTACACAGCGCGTCGAGCAGGCCCGGCCGTACGCCGTCAAGCTGCAGGAGGTGATCGAGCGTCTCGTGACCCCCGATCTCGTCGAACTGCAGCCCATCCTTCGCCAGCCCGAGCGAATCACGCGGGGCGCCGTGGTCCTCATCACCAGCAACCGCGGGTTGTGCGGCGCCTTCAACACGAACCTGATCCGGACGGCCAGGGAGCTGCTGGATCGCGCCGAGAGGGACCGCATCGAGGTCGACCTGCACGTCGTCGGCCGAAAGGCCGTCAACTTCTTCCGCTTCCGCGGGGTGGAGATGGCGAGCACTCGCACCGACATCAGTGATGCACCGACCGCCGAAGATGCCCGGTCCATCATCGAGCCGGTCGCGAGACAGTTCGTCGCTGGCGAGGTGGACGCGGTCTACCTGGTGTATTCGGAGTTCCGCAGCATCCTGCGCACACCGCCGGTCGCGCGGCAGGTACTGCCGGTGTTCGTCCCGGAGGAGCGCGTTCGCTCGGGGCCGTGGTACATCCTCGATCCATCGGCGGATGAGATCCTCTCGCGAGTGCTCCCGCTCTACGTCATCAACGCCGGCTATCGGGCGCTGGTCGAGACGGCAGCGGCCGAGCAGGGGGCGCGACGCACCGCCATGAAGAACGCGACGGACAACGCCGA
>JBDHIM010000026.1:0-34231 GCA_039587445.1 Gemmatimonadota bacterium | reverse complement strand
CAACAGATCCGGAGCGAAGCGAACGACCCGGCAGACGGGACCGCTGGAACCTGATTTCGATTCTCTAACGCGCCCTCTATCGTTCCGCCGCCCATCGACCATCCCGCCGCCAGGCCGAAGCCAGCAACGGCGAACATACGTCGGCGTATTGTAGACGGACAGAGGATTCCGGCCGCACGGAGCTAAGAGGCGTCAGTCCGCAATTCGCAAACCGACGACGAGCTAACTCAGAACAGCGCGAAGACTCCGTAAACCACAAGCCCGCTGTAGCGGTAAGAGATCTCGATCTGCGGATCCTCGGTCTCCTCCACCCGCAGCTTTGTGTAGGCGTAGCCGGCCCCTACCCCGAAGCCGCGGGTGAAGAAGTACTCGGCCCCGACGTTCGCGTCGCCGACCGATGCTTTGATCGTGGATACGCTCACGTAGAGGCCACCTACCCTTCCGCGGACGATCATCCGGGACAGGGGCGCCCAGTTGACATCGAATCCCAGCGATCCCGTGGGAAAGGTGGCCGACGTCCGCTCCTCTACCTGATCAATGGGATCGTCGCCGACCGAGCCGACCACCGCGATCCCGGTCTTGGTGAACATGGCGTTGAGCGCGAGACCGATCCCTACCTCGACCTTCTCTCGCGCCACGAAGGAGAAGCTGTAGCCAAGCCCCGCGAACTGGGTCCTGAAGTCCGCATTGACCTCCGCGTCGACCGGAAAGATCTCATCGCCGAACTCGATATCCTCGCTGAGCACCTTGTTGCTGCTACGGTTGAGGCTGAAGTAGCCGTAGAGGATTTTATGTCTCTTGCCGAGCCGGAAGAATCCGCCCGCGCGGAAGTCGAACTTCTTCGTATCGAATCCCAGATCGTCTTCCAGATCGATCTCTGTTCCATCTCCGGGGAGCATTTCGGAGTCTAGCCGGAGATTCGTGTTGAAGAAGCTCGCGAAAGCTCCGACCTCAATCCGGAAGCGCTGATAGAGCTGATTTGGCTCCGGCTGGCTCCCAGCCTCCTGAGCCGCCGCCGTGCTCGCGCCGGCGAGCGCCGCCAGAACGAAGAAAGCGGCCAAGGAAGGGCTACTTCGATTCATCATCCGATTACCTTGGTGGGGGGTCGAGTAGTGGCTAATCTCTTTCGCACGATGAGCCGGCACAAGAGCGAAGGAGTGGACATCGGCCTTCGCTGGACTTCATTTCGCGCTGTGGCTGATCGGGCCACTAATGTGCTCAGGATGACCCTTGATCCACGCCAAGGTTGGCGACACACGAGAGGCGCCCATGAAGGATGAATCGACTGCCCTTAAGATCTCCGCCGGCGCCAACCTCTTCTTCGGACTCCTGGGAATCGGCTTCGCTCTGCTTACCCAGTCGGGGGCCATTCTCCTCGACGGTTTCTTCTCGCTCATCGGCTTCGGGATCGGGCTGCTCACGCTCAAGGTCTCCAACCTGGTGGAGAGACCCGACGATGAGTGGTTCCACTTCGGCTACGCCTACTTCGAGCCCTTCCTGAACGCCGTGCGCGGGTTGATCCTCCTTGCGGTGACCGGCTACGCCCTCGTCGCCGCCGTCATCGCCCTCCTCCACGGAGGGCGAGAGATCGTGCCCGGCTGGGCCCTGGCGTACGCCGTGATCGCCGTGGCCGGCTGCTTCCTCCTCGCATGGACCCAGCGACGAGCCTCTCGCGCCAACGAGTCACCGCTGCTGGACGTGGACGCGAAGGCTTGGCTCATGGATGGCGTGCTCAGCCTCGTGGTAGCCGGTGCCTTCCTTGGGGCGCTCCTGGTCCAGGGGTCCAGATGGGATCCAATCATCGACTACGTCGATCCCGCTCTCGTCGTCCTGCTCGTGCTTCTCGTGCTCCCCGTGCCCCTCAGGATCATCCGCGGCAACCTGGGCGAACTGCTGCGGGTGGCGCCGGAGCCCGAGGTTCAGGCGGAGGTGAAGCACCGCTTCGCTCAGGCGGTCGAGGGCCGTGGCTTCCGAGACACACGCCTGAGGATGATCGCGGCGGGCCGGTATTTCTATCTCCTCAACCACGTCCGGGTGGGCAGCACCTTCCGCGTTCAGCGAGTGGGGGAACTGGACGCAATTCGGGCCGACATCGACGCGGCTCTGGAGGGCATGCACCCCCGACTCGTGATCGACACCGTGTTCACCGAGGACGAGCGCTGGATGGGCTGAGCTCGGTCGCTCCCTTGCGCGGTGGGCGTGGTTGACCGCTTCTTGAGCGCCCGCCGACCGCTCGAATGTCGATCACACGACTCGTGGAGGCCGCAGATGAGATACGGGCTATCGCCGCTTCAGGCGAAGGTGTTGGGCATCTCGAGGATCGCCATCGGATTCCTGTTCTGGGTCCACGGCGCGCAGAAGTTGTTCGGCTGGTTCGGCGGCTTCGGAGAGGCGGGCACGGCCGAGCTCATGTCTCGCTTCGGAGCCGCCGGACTGATCGAGTTCGTCGGGGGCCTCCTCATCATGATCGGACTCTTCACCGTTCCCGCGGCGATTGTCGCATCGGGCGAGATGGCGGTGGCGTACTTCTGGATGCACGTGCCTCGCGGCAGCCTCTTCCACTGGGACAACGGCGGCGAGAAGGTCGCCTTCTACTCCTTCAGCTTCCTTCTGCTGGCCGCCCTCGGCGCCGGCGCGTTCTCGATCGACGGGGCGATGCGGCGGCGGAAACAGGAAGGCGCTTCCGGCTAGAGCGACCGCGGGCGCCTAGACCAGCTCGAAGCGGCCCTGGAAGAAGCGGAGCTTGTCGGGCTCGTAGACGAACCTGAGGCCCGTGAGCTCGTCCCGGCGCTCGTGGACCTGGATGATTCCGTCAGCCACGGCGCGCATGTGGTCGTTCGTGTAGACCCGACGCGGGATCGTCAGCCGGACGAGCTCGAGCGCCGGCCGGTAGTTCTCCCCCGTCTCTGGGTTCCGCCCCTTGGAGACGTTGCCCCGTTCCATCGCCCGCACTCCGGTCTCGACGAAGATCTCGGCGGCGAGCCGCTGGGCCGGAAACTCGTCCTGATCGATGTGGGGCAGGAAGCGCTTCGCGTCCAGGAAGATCGCGTGGCTCCCCGGAGGCGTGACGATCGGCACGCCGGCGTCCAGCAGCATCTCGCCCAGCAGCTGGGTCTGCCGGACGCGTGCGCGGATGTAGCGGTCGTCGACCATCTCCTCGATCCCGCGGGCGATCGCGGCCAGGTCGGCGGTGGCCAGGCCGCCGTCCGTCACGTTGCCCTCGTAGATCCTCAGCAGATCCTCCGCCTTGCGAGTCCACTCCTCGTTCTCCCTGAAGGCGAGGATGCCGCCGATGTTGATCAGGAAGTCCTTCTTGCCGCTGACCGTCGCCCCGTCCCCATAGATCATCATCTCGCGAAGGATGTCCCTGATCGGGATGTCGGCATAGCGGGGATCGCGGCTCTGGATCATGTACGCGTTCTCGACGACCCGCGTGGCGTCGAAGAAGACGGGGATGCCGACCGCACCGCAGTAGGCGTAGACCTCCTTCATGTTGTCCATGCTGACCGGCTGGCCACCGGCCATGTTCACCGAGTGCTCGAAGGAGACATAAGCGACGTTTTCTGCCCCGTGCTCGTCGACCAGAGCCCGCAGCTTACCCAGGTCGATGTCGCCCTTCCACGGGTGCTCGCTCTCCGGGTTCTTCGCCTCGTCCACGATGACGTCGACGAACACCCCTCCGGCCAGCTCCTGGTGCAGCTTGGTCGTCGTGAAGTACATGTTGCCCGGCACCAACTGACCCGGCCGGATCATGATCTGACTCAGGATGTGCTCGGCCGCCCTGCCCTGATGGGTCGGGATGATGTACTCGTAGCCCAGGCTCTCCTGCAGGACCGCGACGAGCCTGTGGTACTCATCGGTGGTCTTGGGACTCGCGCGCACGCCGTCGTAGGCCGCCCATTGGTCGACGCTCATGGCGGTGGTCCCCGAGTCGGTCAGGAGGTCGATCGTCACATCGGCCGACCTGAGGAGGAAGGTGTTGTAGCCGGCCGTCCGGATCGCCCGTTCGCGCCGACGGCGTGACAGCTCGCCGACACGCTCGACGGTGTGGATCTCGTAGGAGAAGGTGTCGAATCGGTAGGGCTCGAGGTCCGGGAAGCCCCAATGGTAGGCCATCTCGTCCCGCCAGCTTCCCGTCCCCGTGGCCTGCATCGGGGAGATCTTCTCCCGCTGGCCGTGGAGACTGATGATCGCGTCGGCCACCTGGTCCAGCTGCTCGTTGGTCATCGCCAGGCGCGGAATCTGAACCGGAACGAGGTTCTGGCTCACCGTCGGGTGCGGGGCGACCGCGCGCACGCCCGACATGAGATAGAGGGCGGCCGAGAAGGTGTCTTGAGCGAACTCACCGGCCTGTGGCAGGAACTCGTCCGCCATCACATACGCGCCGTCGCAGCCCCGCTCGAGTGGCACGCCGCCCTCCCGCAGACGCCGGGTGAACCGTTCCGTCTGGTGCATCACCCAGCGCACCTCGGCCTCGTCGCACATCTCCAGCAGACCCCGGGCGAGCACTTCCATCGTGCGTCCGGCCATGCCGCCGTAAGTGTGAAGACCCTCGAAGACCACGACCTCGTTCATGAATTTCTCGTGGTCGTCCGGGTTGTCCGTCGTGATGATCCCGCCGGTGTTGGACTTCGGGTCCTGGGCCCCATCGAGCTGGTGGATGTGGCTGGTCTTCACGATCTGACCGACGATCTCCGCGATCCGCCGATCAGCCTGGCCCGGCTCGTGGCGCTGGATGTACCAGGCGTTCTCGATCACGCGTGAACCGTCCACGACGAGCCGGACCCCATAGCGATCCGCCAGAGACCGTACGGCGCGGAGGTTCGCGAGGCTGAACGGATGCTGGCCGTCAGCGAAGGCCGGAAGGTCGATGATCGGGACCCCACCCTCGCTCAGAGCCTCTTCCAGCCTCTCCAAATCCAGGTTGCCGGTGAAGATCGCTTCTCTGCGATCGCGCACATCCAGCACCTGGACTCCCTGGGGGGTAAGGACGTCGATGCGTCCCCGGGCATTGCTCGGCACGACCGAGCCATCCGGAACCAGGGTCGACACGATGAGCTTGAGGCATCCGAGAATGTTATGGGTGGGGCACACGTAGCCGTGCCCCAGCACCTCGCGGACGGCCTCCTGCAGACGCTCGAAGTTCCGGCTCCCGGCGTACGCCTCGTCCCCGATCAGCTGGCCCGCCAGCTGCTCCTGGCTGAAGGCGCTTGTCCCGAGCGAGCACATGTCGAAGCTCACCTGGGAGGGCGTCAGGTTGAAGACGTTGAAATAGGCGTCGGCCAGGTGCTTCTTTCGCTCCTCCCGGGTCGGGAAGGAAAGAAGGCGGACTGTTTTTATCTTGTGCGGCTCGCACACCGGGACCTTGGCGCTCACGCGTCTCTTCACCTTTCCATGTTGTCGGCTACGGGCTCGGCCCGGGCGCGGCTCCGACCGCAGACTGCGGCTCGACCGATCGACTTTAGTCTCCCTGTCCCGGCGTGGCTCGCGGCGCGACGAACGGAGGCGGGGTCTCCGCCGTGTGCGCGGGCAACACGGGGTACCGCACGTTCGGCTGCTCTCCGTTGAGGCTCTCCAGAAAAGCGACGATGGCATCGACGTCCCCGGGGGCGAGCTCGGCGCCCAGCTGCACTGATCCCATCACGTCGACGGCCTCGCCCAGATCCCACACGCCACCCGAGTGGAAGTAGGGCGCGGTCAGAGCCACGTTGCGCAGCGACGGCGCCTTGAAGACGTACTCATCGGCGACCGTGCGGGTGACTTCGAACCTGCCCTTGTCCTCCGGCGGACGGACATCGGCTCCCGGCTTCCGTGCGACGCCGAACGGAAAGTACTCGGATCCGCCGACGTTCATTCCGGCATGGCAGGCCGCGCAGCCCTTTTCCATGAACAGGCCAAGGCCGGCGAGCTCGGCGGCCGTCAACGCCTCCTCCTCTCCTTCGAGGTAACGGTCGAACCGAGAGCCGGGAGTGGTCAGGGTCGCCTCGAACGCCTCGATCGCCCTCGCCATGTTCTCGAAGCTCAGGGGCTCCGCGTCATCCGGGAACGCCTCTTCGAATCTCTCGACGTACTCCGGAATGCTACGCAGCGTCGCCACTACGCGATCGGGTGTGTTGTTCATCTCGACAGCCGCCTGCACGGGACCCATGGCCTGCTCCATGAGATCCTCCGCGCGGCCGTCCCAGAACTGGGCGACGTTGTACACGGCGTTCAGGACGGTCGGGGCGTTCCTCGGACCTTTTTGCCACCCGTGCCCGATGGATGTCTCCATCAGGTCGACTCCGCCGAGCCCGAGATTGTGGCAGGTGTTGCAGCTGATCAGCCAGCTGGCCGAGAGCCTGGGCTCGAAGAAGAGCATCTTCCCGAGCTCCACCTTCTCGGGCGTCATCGGGTTGGTCTCCAGGGCCGGCAGGGTCGCCGGGATCGGCTGGAAGAGGGTCCCCGCGTTGGCGATCAGGGATGCAGACCCGGGCGGGGCGCTCTGTGCCGTTTCGGTCGTCGAGGCCGCCGCGGGCTCATCCCCTTGCTGGGAGCCCGCCTGGCCGCACGCGCCGAGGGCAACAGTGAATGCTAGGGTTGTCGATGCAGATGAGATGGCGTGAAATCGCATGATGCCTCCCGTGGCGATGGCTACGCACCGCCGGCGTTCTGGGCACAAGTCCGGACTCAAGGGGACGATACCGGCGCACATCGAGCCAAGCTGTCGGGAATAGTATGACGTCCGTCGGGGGGATCTCCGCGCCCGACTGTAAGGATATCTCCTACGTCAGGCTCGGGAGGCTGGAGGTCTGCATTCAGCTCCCATTGACGAGGCTTCCGGTTCGTCGTAGTAGGAGGGCTCGCAGCACATGCATCCCCTGCCTGGAGGCGCAAAAATGCCCGTCAACGTATTCGCCAACTTCGAGGACGGCCTAGAGCCCTCGGCTCGGCAGCGGGACCACTTCATCACCGGCCTCGATTTCGACGATGAGCGCCTCTGGGTGCCCTACGGCGAGACCGCCTGGTTCCAGCCCTGCCGCTTCGATGTCACCACCGGCGGCTTCACGGCCGTCTTGAAAGCGCTTCCGGGCACGGTGGTACCCAAGCACTACCACGTCAGCACCGTCCAGGGCTGGACGCTGCAGGGAAGCTGGCGGTACCTGGAGCACGATTGGGTGGCGACGGCGGGCACCTTCATCTTCGAGCCTTCGGGCGAGTCCCACACGCTCGTCATCCCCGAGGATGCGACCGAGCCGGCGATCATTCTGTTCGTGGTGAGCGGCGCCCTGATCTTCACCGACGACGACGGCAACTTCGCCGCCTACGAGGACGGTTTCACGATTCTCGAGCTCGCCCGTGACCATTATCGCGAGCAGGGCCTCGACGTGTCGCGGCTGGACGCCCTGATCCGCTAGCTCGGCCGCTGCGCCACGTCGGCGGATTCAGTAGGCGAAGCCCATCGTGATGTAGAGGCCCTGGTCCTGAGTGCTGGTGGCGTAGGTGATGGAGAGGAGCGAGCGCGTACCGCGGAGAGCGATCCAGATCCCGCCGCCGTAGCCGGTGTGGAAGCCGCCGGGCGACTCTCCCTCCACCCACACGCGCCCGAGGTCAAACATCCCGAGGATCCCGAAGCTGGACGGAAAGATGAGTCGGTAGTCGAAGAGGTCCAGCCGAAGAGAGCCGCTCCCGTAGAGGGACGCATCCCCCGCGAACCGCTGCACCGGCCAACCGCGGAGACTCTCGTTTCCGCCGATGTAGGCCAGGTCGTAGAACGGGGTGAGACCCCAGACCTTCTTGCCGCCCGCTCGCACCGCGAACTCCGACTGGCGCCATCCGATCGGGAAGCCCGCCCCGCTTGCCAGCTCCGCCGTCCCATACGGCTCGACGACATCCAGGATTGCCGGATAGTAACCGCCGCCCACGTGCAGCCAGAGGTGAGGGCTCGGGTCGGCGGGCTCGAACAGCCCCGGCCGCCGGGTCTGGAGATCGAACCTCAGCAGCGTGCCCAAGGACGTGAAGTCATCCGCACCGTACGGGTTCAGCAGCCCGACGAGGCGATCCGGATCGTCGGCGGTGTTGGAGTACCCGCCGGAGACGACGACGGCCAGATCCGCGAGCGGCCCGAACGACCAGCCGAGGCCGCCCTCTCCCCTGAGAACCGTCTGTCGGGCGTCGAAGAAGTCGTCCCCGCTGCCGAGCCCGGGAGGAAGCACCGTGTCGTTGCCGACGCCGTAGAAGTGCAGGATCTCGAGACTCGACAGGTTGACGTCGATCGGCACGAATAGGGACGAGTTCTCGGGCCGGAAATCGCCCTGGAAGCGGAGCGCTCCCCTTCCCTTCGTCGCGACCCTGCCCTCCAGCTTGATCTTCGAGGCGTACGGATCCTTCCGGAATCCGTAATCGAACCACGTGTAGCCGTAGCCGAGAACGAGAAAGTAATCCGGGCTGTAGCCGACCGTCGCCATCCCGAACCCCATGCCGCCCCAATGCCTGGGCGGAGGCTTGGAGTTGGGCGGCGGAATCAGCGGCGCATCGGGATACGGCCTGGCGTTGATGCCGCTGCTTCGCTCCCCCGTCACCCGGTTGGTGCCTCGCCAATCGTACAACCCAACGTTCCCGGTACGGGTCTCGAAGCGGAACTCGTCGTCTCCCGGACCTCCGATCACTCGCACCTTGATGGGGAAGCCGCCTTCCCCGCGGAACACCACCCGATCATCGCCGCCGTGCAGGTAGAGGCGGATCTCGCTCGTCTCGGCTCTCTCGAAGCGGCGGTGAAAGTACGGCTCCGAGTCGGACGCCGCCGACCGGATCGAGACCTCGACTCCTCCCCCGCCGAGGGCCGTGGACACCTCCGCGACCTCGGCCGCATCGGTCGCGTGCACGTACGATTCCCGCGCCAGCAGGGCGTAGAGTTCTGAGCTCGCCTCCGGTAGGCCGTCGCGGCGGCTGATGAGAGAGCCGAGGACGAAGTCGCCCTCCACCGCCTGTATCTCGGACGGAAGCCGCTCTACCGCGCCCTGAATCACGCCGTCCGGGAGCCGCGAGGCGAGCACCGCCGCCGTGCTGTCCCAGGCTGCCCGCTCCAGCTCGGTCAGGAAGCGACGGTCCAGGAAGCGCGCGTTGTAATGGAGATTGACAACGTTGCCGTACTTCTCCCGGAAGGTCGAGACGGCCGGAAAACGCTGCCGACCCAGGCTCGGAAGGAGGCCATCGAACTTGGCAAATGCCTGATCCCGATCTCTGGGAATCGGCCGCCAGCCGGGGGTCGAATCGGCGAAGGTGGCCCACTTCCACTGATCAGCGTGACGGTCCCAATCGCCGAGGAGCATGTCCAGGAGTCGGGCGGTGAGATAGGCCCGCGAATCGACCCGCTCGGCAGGAATTGCCTGAACGAGGTCCATGAGCTCCTCTGAGCCGATGACGTCCTCGGCGCCGGCAAAGGCGGCGATCGCCTCCTCTTCGTCCACCGGCCGTTCCTGAAGCAGCCCCAGAACCCCCGCGAACTCCTCGCGGAATTCCCCCAGCGAAGCATCGTCGGGCAGCACCCAAAGCGACGGGCGAGCATGGGGGACGCCGGCAGCCACGAGCAGCGAGTCGGCGACCAGGGCACCGGCCGGGAACTGGGTGCTCATCTGATCCTGGGCGATGCTCTCCACGAACGTGTTGCGCAGGAGCTCGGGGACGAGCGGCGTCGCGTTCTTGTAGACGGAGCGAAAGGCGTACGGCTTTCCGTCCTCCCCGGCGAACCAAAGAGACTTGGTCTGGAGCCCACCCCCGGCGCTCAACGGCGTGAGCCCCCCGGCGTAGACCGAGAGGTCCAGGAGCGGGACCCGAATGGAGGAGGTCCATGCGTCCCGGTAGTGGGCGCCCCACAGGAAGCGGTGGAAGCCGGCCGCCGCGTAGTCGGGACCGGGAACGATGGACACCGTGTCGGCCGCGACGGGAGTCACGCTCTGGGCGTCCGCCTGCAGCGGCGCCGCTAGGGACAACGCAGCCCCGAGGACGAAGATCGATCCGAGTCTCATGCCGCCATTTCGATCCAATCCGGAGTTCGGCCGATGCCAGCCGGTTCGACAAAGTAGTGGTGGCGGGGCGTCGTGCGAACTCCCCCCACATGGCAGGATCATGTGGGGGAATGCCCGACAACCGGTCGCAGGCTCCTCCCGATAGGCTCGAACGCCGTGTCCTCTTAGCGTGTTGAACAGTCTTAGCAGTGGAATCGGATCCATCTCCCCCCGCCGTCCGAGCGGAACGGAAGCGACGTGAAGAGGCGAGAAGCGTTCGACGTTTGCGTCATCGGCACGGGAGCCGGTGGCGGCACCATGATCCGGGAGCTGACGGCCGCCGGCTTTCGGGTCGTCGCGCTCCAGCGCGGGCCCTACCTCCGCAACCAGGATTTCGTCAGCGATGACGAGCTGACGACCGCACGGCTCTTCTCGCCCGACCAGATCGAAACCTGGCGCCCCGACGAGAACAGCCCGGCGGAAACCGGACGCTTCAACTACGTCGCCCATTGCGTGGGCGGCACCATGACCATCTGGGGCGCCTGGAACTGGCGGTTCCGACCGGACGAGTTCCGGCTGCTGTCCACCGAGGGCCCGGTGCCGGGTGCCAGCCTGTCGGATTGGCCCGTCCAATACGAGGAGCTCGAGCCATACTACGAGCGTGCCGAGTGGGACTTCGGGGTATCGGGCGACGCCGGAGCCAACCTGTTCGGGCCACCGAGAAAGCGCGGCTTTCCCAACCCTCCGATACCCGAGCGAACGGCCGCCCGCCGGTTCGGTATCGGCGGCGCGCGGCTGGGATACCATCCCTTCCCCACGCCGATGGCGGTCAACACCCAGCCGTACGGGTCCCGTGCGGGCTGTCTGTACGGCGGCGCCTGCTCCGGTTTCGGATGCCCGATGGGCGCCAAGGCCACGACGCTCTCGGTGGCAATCCCGGGAGCCGAGGCGACCGGCCTGCTGGACCTCCGGCCATACTCGCTCGCCTTCGAGATCACGCTGGGGAAGCACGGGTACGCGCGGAGTGTCCGCTATCTGGATCAGGAGACGGGAGGGGAGCGAGAGGTCTTCGCCCGCCACATCGTCGTCGCCGGAAACGCCATCGGAACGCCGCACCTCCTCCAGATGTCCATGAGCGGCGCTTTTCCGCACGGTCTCGGGAACTCGAGCGGCCTGGTGGGCCGGAACCTCATGTTCCACATGGTGGTCCAGGCCTCCTACGTGATCGACCAACCGGCGCACGCGTTCGCCGGGCTCGAGACCCACAAAGCGATCGACGACCTCCACCCCAGTGATCCGAGCCGCGGCTTCATCCGCGGCGGCGTCGTCATCGAGGCGAACTTCCCGCAGAAACAGCCCCTCGCCTACGCCCTGGTCAGTCACGCCGGATACGGGAACGGAGGGCCGACCTGGGGACCCGGGTTCAAGGACTACCTGCGGAAGTTCCCTCGGATCGCCGGGGCCGCAGCCCTTCTCGAGGACCTCCCGATGGAGGAGAACCGGATCGACCTGAACCCGCACGTAACGGACGCCTACGGCCTCCCCGCCCCGCGGATCACCCACAGACAGCACCCGAACGATCTGGCCATGGCCGCCTGGTACGAGAAACGGCTCATCGAGATCGCCGATGCCGCGGGAGCGGAGGAGACATGGGTGCCGATCACCGTGACCGCGGAGGAGCCGATGAAGGGAGGCTCGCACCTCATGGGGACGTGCCGCATGGGGACCGATCCTGAGCGCTCCGTGGTGGACCGTTGGTGCCGAAGCCACGACGTCCCCAACCTCTGGATCGTGGACGGCAGCGTGTTTCCCACCTCGGCCGGCTATAACCCCACGCTCACGATTCTCGCCAACGCGTATCGGGTGGCAGACCACTTCGTCGCCGAGGCAAAGAAGGGAGCGTTGTGATGCTTCCGCTCCCCGTGCTGGATCCGAACCCTCGACGTACCAGGCTCACGCGGAGGGAGTTCTTCGCCCGGAGCGCCCTCTGCGGGGGCACCGCGTGGCTGCTCTGGAGCCTGCCGCGTCCCCTGGCTCTGAAAGCAGCGCGCCAGTCCACGGAGCGCCTCGTCTTCTCCGAAGCCGAATGGAAGCTCGTCGAGGCGACCACGGGCCGCATCATCCCGACGGATAGCGATCCGGGAGCCGTCGAAGCCGGTTGCGTGAACTTCATCGACAAGGCTCTGGCGTACGAAGAAGCGGATCTGCGGAGGCTGTATCAGGCCGCGCTGAGATCCATGGACGGCTTCGCGGAGGCTCGCTTCGGCCAAGCCTTCGTCGACCTGCCGGGGGAGCAGCAGGACGAGATCCTCCGGGCGCTCGAGTCGGGTGACATGCCCGGCTGGTCTTCAAGCAGGGTGTCGCCCGGCGAGTTCTTTCAGATACTCTGCACCCACACGATCATCGGATTCCTCGCCGACCCATCTTACGGGGGGAACCTGGATTACGCGGGCTGGAAGGTGATCGGGTATCCCGGACCGCGGCACGAGTTCGGCGGCTACACGCCGAAGCAGATGATCGGCGAGGAAAAGATCCAGACTGTCTGGGGCAGCGAGGTCGACTGACCGCGGTTGGCGGCTGAGGGATCGCGCCGGCTGGCCTTCTCTTTAGCGGCCCTTCCTTCTTCGAACCCCTCTGGACAGCGCCGAGCGCGGGCGGTCAACCAAGCCTGCGCCGTTCTTGACGGCCGGGCCGGGTCCCGGAGTCGGGGGCGTCGTCGTAGGCTCATACTCCGGGACGATCTCCCGCTCGATGGTCTCACCCATGAGGGTCTCGATGTCCCGGACGAGGTGCCAATCGTTGGGCGACATGAGGGTCACCGCTTCCCCGGTGTCGTCCCCGCGGGCGGTGCGGCCCACGCGGTGGACGTAGTCCCGCGGATCGTCGGGAACGTCGAAGTTGATGACGTGCCTGATCCCACAGATATCCAGCCCTCGCGCCGCCACGTTCGTGGCAACCAGCACCCGCGTTTCTCCCGCGCGGAAGCGCTCCAGGCTCCGATCACGCAGACGTTGGGGCTTGCCGCCGTGAAGGTCGTCGACAGAGACGCCGCTCGACTCAAAATACTCGGCGAGATAGCTCGTCGTGTCCCGTCTCCGTGTGAAGATCAGCACCTGGCCGGCCGTCCTCTCCTCGAGCAGATGGAGCAGCAGTTGGTGCTTGGCCGGCCAATCCACGGGGTGAATGACCTGCCGGATCCCTTCGGCCGCCGTCTCGAGTCCTACCTCGACGCGCACGGGATCCTCCATCATCTCGTGCGCGAGCCAGAGGACTCCACCCGGCATGGTGGCCGAGAAGAGCAGCGTCTGCCGGGTCCGGGGGGTTGCACGGACGATCGCTTTCACGTCGTCGATGAAACCCATGTCCAGCATGCGGTCGGCCTCGTCCAGCACCAGGACCTCGACCTCCGAAAGATCCGCCGATCCCCGGCGTATGTGGTCGAGGAGCCGCCCGGGGGTGGCGACGAGCACGTCGCAGCCGTAGCCGAGCTCCCGTGCCTCGGATCCGACGTGCGTCCCGCCGTGCACGACCACGCACTCCACATCGGAGGTGACCGCGTAGGTCTCGATCGCGGCGCCAACCTGCTGTGCGAGCTCGCGAGTCGGGGTGATAACGAGTCCTCTGGGACGGCCGTGAACGGCGTCCTCGCTCAGACGCTGGATCATCGGAAGGGTGAACGCCGCGGTCTTCCCCGTTCCCGTGTTGGCGGTCGCCAGCAGGTCCCGGCCTTCCAGGGCCGCCGGGACGGCCTGACGCTGGATCTCCGTGGGCCGGGTGTAGCCCGCCCGCAGGACGGCGTCCAGCAGCCTGGGCGCCAGACCTAATTCGGCGAAGGTCGGGTCGGCGGGCGCTACGTCCGGCAGCTCACTTTCGGGGTTTGCAGCGGATGTGCTCTGATCTGTGTCGTTATGATGTGTTTCCAGTTCGATAATCGTTGATTCCTCGGATGGAGTTGCTGATTGTGAAGGCCCCGGCCGCGCGGGGCTAGGGTGGGAAACCTCTGCGTACCCGGCATGCTACCTACTGATCCCCGGGGCGCGAGCCGTGCCGAGCACGCTCGGGCGGGCCGGCGCGCCGGGGCGTCAGCTCAACGCACGAGCTGGTACGTTCGGAGATCCAGGTCCGCGGCGAGTAGATCCGGGAAGTTCGCGAGGGCGTGCTGGATATGTTCGGTCTCGAAGTGGGCCCCGAGCGCCTCTTCGCTCGTCCACTCCTCGACGAAGGTGAACTTGGCCGGGTCTTCCAGGCTCTCCAGCATCTCGTAGCTGACGCAGCCGACCTCCTGTCTGGTCGGTATGACGAGCCCCTCCAGCAGCTCTCGAAGCTCGCTCGCCTTCTCGGGGTGAGCCTGCAGGTGAGCCACGACTCGAATGGCCATCTACTTCTCCTTTTTCTTTACCTCGGGCCGAAAGCCGACGGTGAGGAAGAGATTGAAGGAAGCGCCCATGTGGTCGGATCCGACGATGAGAAAGGTGTAGGGCTCGGCCGCTACGTACCAGTGCCCAACCTGGTAGCCGAACGCCACTCCGCCCGACAGGTCCAGCGCGGTCTCGCTGATTTTCCCCTCGCTCGGGTGCTGCGTGGTGATGAACGCCGCCGCGATGTTGCCGGCCCCCCGGATCATGAAGGGCTTGTCCAGAAACGCCCCCCCGCCCTCGATGCCCAGGAATGTGGACTTCTGATCAAAGATCTCGCCCTCGCGCAGGAACGTCCCGCCCGCGTTGTACATGGCCCAGGGGCCAACGTAGGCCGGCTGGCCGAAGAGCAGCGGGAACTCGATCCCGACCGATCCGCCGACCATGCCGCCGTAGCCGTCGCCGAAGCCGTAGCCGCCCTGCAGCCGCCCGGCGAACTGCGCCTGAGACGTGCCCGGCGAAGCTGCCACGGCGGCCAGGATCAGCAACGAGCCCAAGACGATTCGTGCGCTTCGTCGGTCGTGCATCGATAATGTCCTCTCGAGTCCGGGCGTGATCCCGTGGAAGCCGGGAGTGCGGGTGGGAATCTTCACGTCGCCATCGTTCGGCGCCAGGCGCGGAGCGCGATCTGAGCCGGCGTCGGACGGATCGACCGCTTAGCGGAGGTCCGGATTGAAGAAGAAGGCGAACTGCAGCCGACGGAAGGTCCGATCCTGGAAGATCTGCCACAGAAAGCCCGTATGAAAGCACATGGTTCGGGTGATCTGATAGGCCAGCGCGACATAGACCCGGTCCTGGTCGAAGGCCCCCTCTCTCCCTCCCGTGTTGATGAAGAGCTCGTTGTAGGAGGCGAGGAAGAGGGTGTTCGGCTGGATCGTCTTCCGGGTCAACGGGAACTGCAGCAGGAGCATGTACCTGAGCCGTGTCGAGAAGTCGGTCTCCTCGGCTTCGTCGAACCGGATCCACCTCTCCTCGAACCGGTACCTGTGGAAGAGCCGGACTCGCCACACGGGGCTTCGAAGTATCAGCTGCTGGAAGAAGTGGTTCTGTTTGGTGCCGATACCCTCCTCTTCGAACGGCCAGCTCTTCACATAGGTGTAACCCAGGCTGAAGAACGGCCCGTTGTTCAGGTGGAAGTTGACGGCCGGCCTGAGGATCAGCACATGGGGATTGGAGGCGGCCTCCCAGGTCCAGTACTCCACTTCCGTATGGATGCTGAAACGATCGCTGATCCGGTTGTCCCCGAAGTACTGGAGCCAGGTTCCGAGTCGGTCGCTCGGATCGTCCTGTGCCCTGAGCGGGGTGGCCGAGAGGGCGGAGAGAAGGAGCGCGGAGCAGAAGTACGCAGCTGCCGCTGACGCCGCACGCGCAGGAGACACGATGTTTCGACTTTCCCACCCGCGGGTCGGACGAGGCTCGAGCCACGCCCGCCGGGTGATCTACGACGATCTATTCACTTCTGAAGCCGCCGCCGGCGCCCGCAAGGCGAGCGAGGCGAAAGCGACGGAATCTGTCGGCGACACCACGATGCCACGAAGGGAGGATATGAGGGAGTCGGGAAGTTCTCATATCCGCGTGTGGTGGAAAGTCTTACGCGGGGAACCCTCGCCAGAAGGGCTCCCCGCGCTCAAAGTGCGTCGATGAGGGGCTCGAAGCCCTCGCTCAGGGAAGAGCGGCGATCCAGGCGCCGTCCTCCAACCACTTCTTACGCAGCTGCTCGAGGATCCCCGTCTTCTCGAACGCGTCGAGATAGTTGTCCATGAGGTTGCGGAGCATCGGATCGTTGCCCGGAATCGCGATGCCGATGGGCTCGATGGTGAGCGGCTCCTGCAGCGTGGCCAGGCCCTCGTTCGGGAAGCGCATCAGAGAGATCAAACAGATCGGCATGTCCGCCACGAGCGCGTCGATCGCTCCCGCCATCAGCATGTTCACGGCCTCGTCGTAATCCGATACCGTGATCAGCTGCGCGTTGGGCGTGTACCTCTCGGCGAATTCCTGACTCGTCGAGTTCGACAGAGCGGCCAGCCGGATCTCGGGCGTGTTGAGGTCCTCCGTGTTGCTCGCGGCGGCCAGCGTCTCGGATTTCGTCAGGATCGACTTGCCCGAGAGCATGTACGGCCCGACGAACGCCGACGTCTGCGCCCGCCGGGGCGTGATCGCCATGCCGGACATCACCATGTCCACCGCCCCCTCCTCCAGTGCGCCGAGCAGCTCACCGAACGGGCGGTCCACGATCTCGAGCTCCACGCGCATCGCCCCGGCGATCAGGTTGGCGAGATCCACCTCGAGGCCGAGCATCTGGCCGCCGCGGCCGCGCACGTTGAACGGAGGCTGCGTGGCCGACATGCCCACGCGAAGCGTCCCGCTCTGGACGATGCGGTCCAGGACCGGCGATTCCTGCGCCTCGACCGTGGCGCTCGCCGCCAGCAGGCCGATCCCAAGCGCCAGGCCCGGGACGAGGTTCCTTAGATTAGCCAATTCTGTCTCCTTTGCTTGTTGTGTTCCCTTGCGTGCGTGCAGTTTGGCACCCAGCAAACGCGGGCGCCACCGCCCGCTGACGCAACGATCCGGTTCAGGTCCCGAACCGCGCTGCCGGGAGAATCCGGCTCAGAACCCGAACCGCGCCCCCAGCTCGATGAACCACTCGTTCCTCTTCACGCTCTCGGTGCCCAGTTCGAATATGTTCCCGAGCCCGAAATCGTAGCCCCCATCGATCGACAAGACCACGAGGTCGAAGCCCAATCCGGCACGGCCCGACCACAACGTGCTGTTCAGGTCCTCCTTGACGACGCCCAGATCGTTATCAGAGACGCCCGTTGGGAAAGACGGCGTGACTCCGCCGAAAAGCCGGAGAGCCAGCGGTCGGGTCTTGATCAGCTTGAATCCGATCCCGACCGGAACGCTGACATCCTGAATCCGAAGATCGTCGGTCGTGCCTCCGCCAGCTGGAATCGTGACGTCCGCACCGGCCGTGGACCAGAAAAAGCCCGCTTCGACGTAGAGACGGCTACCGGCTCGGATCCTACCTCCGGCTTCGAACCCGATCCCGGTGTCGGAGTCGATGTCGTTTCCCGAGTAGTTCACGAAGGTGATGCCGAACTGCGGAGCGATCAGCTCCACCACCTGGGCCGATGCCGAAGCCCTCCAGGCGAGGGTGAACAACCCGAGCAGCAACAGCGTGCGTGCGCGTAACATCCCCATCCCCCTCTAGTCGTTCGCGGGCACCGTCAAGCCCGGTAGTTTTCCGTCGGCCGGATCCTATCGCCGGTACCGCCCCGTATCAAATGCGCTGGAATGCGCGAGCGCCGCGGGAGCCGGCCGGCACGCCGGGTTGCACAGCGAATCGGACTTCGCTACTGCCTGTGAGGAGCGCACGAGAACCGACCTGCACCTGAAGGGATGAACTCAAATGTGTCGATGGCTCGCATACTCGGGAGAATCGATCCACCTGGAGGAGTTGCTGCTCAAGCCGGAGAGGTCGCTGATAGAGCAGAGTCTCCAGGCCCGCGGCGGCACGACCACGAACGGAGATGGATTCGGCGTGGGCTGGTACGGGGACGCGGAGACACCGGGGCTCTTCAAGTCGGTGAGGCCGGCCTGGAACGACGCGAACCTCCTCAGCATGGCGGCCCATCTCTCCTCTCCGCTTTTCGTAGCTCACGTGAGAGCGACAACCGGAACGACCATCCAGCGCAGCAACTGCCACCCCTTCCAACACGGCTCGTGGCTCTTCATGCACAACGGCGAGATCCGCGGCTTCCGCGACATCAAGCGCGAGATCGTGATGGAGGTCGAGCCCGCCCTCTTCCCCGAGATCGAGGGGACGACGGATTCCGAGATCATGTTCTACCTGGCGTGGACGTTCGGGTTGGAGGCCGATCCGGTGGGAGCGATGGAGCGGACGGTGGGTCTCGTGGAGAAGATCGGAGGGCGTCACGGGATCGAGCATCCCATGCAGATGACAGTGGGCATCACCGATGGTCGGCGGATCTACGCGTTCCGCTACTCATCGGAGGGAAAGTCGTACACGCTATATCACAGCATGAGCATGGAGGCCCTGCACGATCTCGAGCCGGCGACCCAGCGTTTCTCCGACGACGCCCGCGTGGTCGTCTCAGAGCCGCTGACTGAGCTGTCGGACTATTGGGTTCAGATCCCCGAGAGCACCGCGGTGCTGGTGGAAGGCGGAAACGTGGAGATGGTGCCGTTCGTCCCGGCGGCACCAGCGTGACCGCGCCTTGCCAACGCCAGCCTGCCTGACTCCGCCCTCTTTAGTCGTCCGGAGCCGGATCTGGAAGGATCGCGTTCAGCAGAAGGGCGGTGAGCCCGCCCGTGATCAGTCCAGTGCCGATGAAGTTCCGGACACCCTCCGGGAGATGCTGCAGCGCTTCCGGCCTCAGCTCGACGCCCAGACCCAGACCCACGGCAATCGCCAGGATCACCAGGCTGCGCTGGGTGAGGGGAACGCTGCGACGGAAGATGGCGGCGCCACTCGCGAATATCATCGAGAACATGACGAGCCCGGCTCCGCCGATGACGGCGGGCGGGATCGTGGCCAGGCCGGCCGAGATCTTCGGCACGAGGCCAAGGAGGATGAGGAGCCCTCCGGTCACGGCGGTGACGTGGCGGCTCACGACCCCGGTGAAGTTCACGAGCCCGACGTTCTGCGAGTAGGAGGTCGTGGGAAACGCGCCGAAGAGTGCGGCCAGTCCGCTGCTCGCTCCGTCTGCCACGAGACCCCCTTTGAGCTCGCGATCCGTCGGCTCGCGACCGGCTGCCGCGATCACGCCCGTGATGTCGCCTATCGTCTCGATCGAGCTGATCACGTAGATGAACGCCATGATCAGGATGGCGCTCCACTCGAAGGTCAGGCCGAACGGCAGGGGCCTAGGCACCGAGAGCCAGGCAGCGCTCGAGACGGCCGAGAAATCCACGGCTCCGAAGATCAGGGAGAGCACGTACCCGGCGGCGACCCCCGCCAGAACGCTCGCGGACGCCAGAAAACCGCTCGCGTACTGGTTGAGGACCAGCGTCACGAGGAGGACGACGAAGGCGATCCCGAGATTCAGTGGTGATCCGTAGTCTTCCGCTCCGACCCCACCGGCCGCGTAGTCGACGCCTATCGGAATCAGCGTGAGGCCGATGAGCATCACCACGACGCTCGTGACGAGCGGCGGAAACCACCGCCTCACGCGTGAGAATGAAAAGCCGATGACGATTTCGACGACGGCCGCCGCCAGACACGCTCCGAACACCGCGGCCAGGCCGGCACGGCTCCCGACGGCGATGCTCCCCCCGACGAACGCGATGCTGGTGCCCATGACGATCGGTATCCGGCCTCCCACCGGACCGATCGGATACGCCTGGACCAGCGTAGAGACACCGGCGACGAGGAGGACCGCCTGGACGAGAATCCCGGTTTGCCCGGCCGCCAATCCGAGCGCACCGGCGATGAGAAGGGGCGGCGTGATGTTGCCGAGGAGCATCGCCACGAGGTGTTGAGCTCCGAGCGCGAGCCCCTCCCTGACGGGAGGCCTGTCGTCTACATCGTAGACGAGCTCCTTATGCACGCACGACGCGCGTGGCGAAGATCTTGTCGTGCCAGGCCTCACCCTTCGCATCGAACGCGGCCCAGATGAAGCCCAAGCCGAAGAAGAAACCGCTCACCGCGTAGCCGAGCGTGCCGCGCAGGCCGGCGCGCAGGAAGGAGATCGTCCCACCTCCACTGTCATCCAGCCGGATCTCTAGCAGCTTCATGCCGACCGATTGCCCGCTGCTGCTCCACAGGTAGCCGAAGTAGATGAACTGGAGCAGTATGAGGATGGGAAACATGATGAGGAAGGCCAGGCCGGTGAGCAGCCCCAGGACGCTGCTCTCGGTCGCCGATGCGAGACCCGCCATCATGCCGAAGGGTATCAGGATCACCCACGCGAGGACGACCAGCGCGACCTGGTCGATGAGGTAGGCGATGAACCGGGAACCGAAGCTGGCGTTGTTCATGAGCTGCCCCTTTCTTCTCCTCTTCTCCGCGTCGCCGCGCGAGGAGGAACCCCGAGCCGTCAGCAGGATCTCTGAGGATGCGTGATCGGCGCCCGATCCTGCCAGTGCTGTTTCTCTGGGCGCTCTCTCCCGCGGAAGCCGTCGGCCAGGAAACGCCTCCGCCGGACCCGATCGACATCGTGGACCGACGCCGTTCAGTTCGCCGGGCTGGATTTTCGTTCGCCCGACGGCGTCGACCTGGAGGAAGTGTCGCTCGCCGCGATCCTGCCCGGCGTCGAGTTCGTCTTTCCCACCGGCCGTCGCTCGCTCTTTCGCCCGTTCCTGGACGTCGGCGTCGGCTCGAGCACCGGGCTCGACAACCCCGCGCTCATCGCGGCCGTCGGCGCCCAGCAGGAGTTCGTTTTTCCCGCCGGCCGCTTCGAGTTGAGTCTGGAGCCGAAGCTCGAATACACGAGGGCGTTCGTGAGCGGGGCCAGAGACGATGACTACGGAGCCCTCAGCGCGTATACGGATGCGAGGCATCCACTCCCGTTCCGGATAGGCGGCCGACGACTCGAGCTCGGGGTTTACTTCAAGGGGAGCTACCTCTTTTCGCCGCTGGACTTCCGGTCTCTGGACGGCGAAGGATCCTCGGTGGAGTACGAGTTCCAGGTCGGCGCGCTGTTCAGCTTCAAGAAGCCGCCAAAGCTCTGGTTCATCCCGGTGCCGATGGTCGGCTTCGGCTACGCGTTCGGCGACGACTGGAGCGGGATTCGCATCCGGATCGGAGGTGACCGCCTACTCCGGCTGCCCGAGGAGGGTGGCGGGTAGGTGTCTAGCGGGCCTCAGCCTGCCGCGTCGAGGCTCAGAGGATAGCCCTCACGAATCAGCGACTCCGCCTCCGGAGGACCGACGGGGCCGGAGAAATAGAAACCCTGAGCCTGCGTGCATCCGGTGGCGCGCAAGTGTACGAACTGCTGCCTCGTCTCGATCCCCTCGGCGATGACGTCGACCTCCAGGTTCTTCGCCAGCATCACGATCGTGCGCGCGACGCCACCCCGGTGGAGCTGCTGCTGAGAGCGGCTCACGAAGGAGCGGTCGATCTTCAACGCGTGCACCGGAAGGGTGTGTAGGAGGCTCAGGGACGAGTAGCCGGTCCCGAAGTCGTCGACGGCAACCTGGATTCCCATATCCTGGATGAGACCCAAGACGCGCTCCGCGCTCGCGGGATCCTTCATCAAATCGGTTTCGCTGATATCGAACCTGATCTGCTCGCCAACGACACCGTTTCGCTCCAGGATGTCGTGCACACGACCGGCGAACTCCGTATGCAACAGCTGGCGGCCGGCCACGTTGATCGCGACGGGCGGAGGCGTCTCGGGTGCCAGGTTGTCCTGCCACCGCCGGATCTGCTGACATGTTCTCTCGATCACCCAATATCCGAGCTGATGAATGAGCGGAGAAGCGATCGCGACCGGGATGAAGATGTTCGGCGGCACGATGCCCATCTCTGCGTGCCGCCACCGGATGAACACCTCGAGTCCGGTGATTCTGCCGTCCTCGAGGGAGATGATCGGCTGGTACTCGAGGAAGAAGTCCTTCCGCTGCAGCGCTCCGGCCAACTCGGTCTCGATCTGCCTGCGGCGCCCATCGTTCCCATCCGACACGGCATCGAACAACTGAACACGCTGCTTGGACTCCCTTGCCCGGCCCAGCGCGATCTCGGCGTCGCCGAGAATAGCGTCCACCGTGTCGTACGCCGGTCCTCCGAACACCAGGCCGATGGCGGGGTCGAGCTTCACCTCCGTGGAGCCCACCGGGAACGGCCGCCGCAGTGTTTGCAGCACTCGGTCGGCGACCTCCTGCGCCTCCCCCACCACCCGAACCTCCTCCAGAACCGTGACCATACGGTCGCCGATCCGGGCCACGGTATCGGCTGGCCGAAGAAGCCCGGACAGCCTCCTCGCGGTGGCCAGCAGGACCTCGTCCGCACGCTCACCGCCCACCGCGTCACGGACTCGCTGCATGCCTTCAACCTGGACGAGCAGGACGGCGAACATGCGGCGAGAGGAGCGGCGACGCCCGCGGATGGACTGCCGGATTCGATCATTGAGGATCGACGTGCCCGGAAGACCGGTGAGCGGGTCGTAGAGCTCGGACTGGGCCCGGAGCTCCTCCATCGAGGCGATCATCGTTCGTGCGTGCCGGGCGACTGTCTGTACCGCCCCGCACATGCGCTCCAGCGATGCGTTGAGTCCGAGCTGCGCCGTGAGGATTCCGAGAAGCTCGGTCACCTCTCCGCCGGTAGGCACCCATCCCGTAAAGAGCTGCACGGCGCCCACGGCCTGTCCTTCCGCGAAGACGGGCAACGTCACGACGCCGTGAAGCCCCACCGATCGGAACACGTCCACGACGTCCCCGTCGGGGAGATCCGCCAGCGCCTTCAGCTCCAGCGTGTCAGGTATCTCGAGCTTTCCGTCTAATTGGTCGCGGGCCTGATCGATCTCAAAACCGGGCTCGATCCGCCATCGATCGGCCGCCGATCCGGGCCGATGGATGCGCCCGACCGGCGAGCGAAGCACCTCCCCGAGCCCTGCGAAGACCGATTCGAGCGCCTCATCCAGCGTTACGCCGGGGGCCGCGACGGCCGAGATGAGATCCAGAAACCGGGTACGGGCCGTGGGGTCCAGCGGTCGGCCGCGAACGCGAGTCGAGGAAGCCTCCCCGGTAGAATCCTCCGAAGGGGGCTCGGCATCGGATGCATAGGACGTGGCGGTCAGGAGCTCTTCGGTTGGCGAGGGCGTGGATCGATTCCGGTTCACCGACTTATCCTCGTCGCGGCTTTGCTGGGTATCTGCCCTTTGGCAACCCCGAATTGGCAGGCGCCATGCCAGCATCGGCCAGTGAATCCAGGGTCCTCGCATACGCTGGGGTAACACACCTAGAAACCGGACGATGAAACGCTGCTAAGCGACTGTGTCGTCGTATGTTCGATTGTTGCGTGTCCGGCTCTCGACCTGGGGCTTCGCCCCCGTTCGCAGCGCGCGGATCGAGCGAGCGGCAAGCCACAGGCCGATCGCCAATTCGGGCCATCCGGGCGTTGCGCCAGGCCTATGGCACTTCCTGCACCTGGAGAACCCGAAGCTGGAACGTGTAGGCGAGCGAGAGGGTCCCGTAGCAGCCCGGCCGGCGCTCGAGCGCGCGAGCCAGCCCGCAGGAGCTACTCGGGATATCCGACCGGGATCAGATAGAGGGGCCGCTGGTCCTCCGGAAGCGCCAGGGCTTCGCTTAGCAGGGCATCGTCGAAGGCGCCCATCGGGACGGCCGCCAGGCCGAGCGCGACGGCCTCCAGCAGAATGTTCTGGCCCGCGTGGCCAGCTTCCATGTGAACGTAGCGGGGCGCCCGCGCCCCGTACTTCACTTCGGTTCGCTGGTAGACCGCGGCGATGACGAAGATGGCCGGGGCATCGCCGATCGCGTCCTGGTACAGGCCGGCAGCCTGCATGTGCGGCCGCCGATCACCCGGTGCGTGGAGAGCCAGGCCGTGGCGAGCCGGGTTGTAGCGGAAGAGCCCGTTGGAAGTGGCCACGTAGATCTCGAGAGGGTAGAGCGCCCCCGCAGAGGGCGTGGTCCGGTGGCCCGCGTCGTCGGTCACCCCCTGCGCCGCCCACAGTAGCTGGCCGATCTCGGCTTCGGTCAGCGGCGTGTCCACGAACGCTCGAACCGAGCGGCGCAGCTCCAGCACCTCCTCGAGGGAGACCTCGCCTGCTCTTCGGGGCTCGGGAAGCGCCTGCTCCTGCCGCGGGACCGTCCTCGGCTCCGTCGTCTCTGGCATCATGCTCTCCCGCCGCGACTCCTCCGCTTCGACGCTTCCGCCGCAGGCGGTCGTTCCCGCCGCCACGAGCGTGGCGACGAGCGCGCACGCGCTCGGCAGATGGACGCGAGGCGGGATCACGGCTATCCGGCGGCGACCGCCTCCTCGTAGGGAAACTCCTTGGCCAGCACCTTCAGGCGAGCGAAGCGCTCCCGGCAGACCCGGCGCGTCGTCTCCAGATCGACCTCGTCATCCCTGAAGCGGCGTTGGTGCTGGAAGTACATCGCCGGGTCGGTCCAATCCGGCTCCACGTTGATCCGATAGGCGTCGCCGCCCCACACCTCGTAGAGCGGAAACAGGCCGCTCGCCACGGCGACGCGAACCAGCTCCACGGACTCGGCGGGCTCCGATTTCCATCCCGTCGGACAGGGCGAGTGCATAAGCAGGAAGCGCGTCCCGCTGATCGAGAACGCCGTCTTGAGCTTGCGGCTGAAGTCCTCCGGGTGCGCGATCGACAGGGTCGCCGCGTACGGGATCCGGTGCGCCGCCATGATCGCCAGGATGTCCTTCTTGTCCTCGCTCTTCCCCTTCGGCGTCGTCGACGTACGGGCGCCGGGCGGCGTGGCCGAGGAGCGCTGACCTCCCGTGTTTCCGTAGATCTCGTTGTCGTAGCAGATGTAGATGATGTTGTCGTCGCGCTCGGCCGCCGCGGAGAGGGTGGCGATCCCGATGTCGTACGTGCCGCCGTCGCCCGCCCAGCAGATCACCTGACCGGATTCCTGATTGAGGTCCCGGATGCAGGCCAGCCCGGAGGCGACCGCGGCGGCCGAGGCAAAGGTCGTGCACACCGTCGGCACGCCATAACTCGTCGTCGGAAAAGCCCCCGCCGTCACGGCGCCGCAGCAGGCCGGAATCGCGAGCGTGCAGGTATCCCCGACATCGGCCAGGGCGCGACCGAGCATGGTGAGACCCACGCTCATTCCACAGCCGCCGCAGTTCGTGTTCCCGGCCCGCAGCAGGCACTCCTCGGTGCAGGGGATCGGCGTCGTCGCGAACCCCTCAAGCCTGCCCAGGCCAATCTCCTCTTCCCGGCTCAGCTCGCGTTCTTCGCGGCCGAGCCCGCCGTCCTCCGATCCGGATCCGGGTCCGGTAGTCATCCGCCCGCTCCGTTCCCGTCGCCGATTCCCATCCAGACCGGCTTGCCCATGTCGTTCCGCTCCCGGAGATCGGCGACGACCTCGTCTATCATCGAGGGGGTCACGTCGCCCCCGCACAGACCCGTCAGGTAGCCCTGGATCAGCAGCCGGTCGCCGTCCCCCTGGAAGACGGATCTCAACTCCTGCCAGAAAATGCCGCCCACGCCGGCGGCGTAGTTGCGATCCAGCACCGCCACCTTCTTCGCGCTCCGGCAGGCCTCCCTCACGGCCGCTTCCGGGAACGGCCGAAACATCTTGATCTTGATCAGGCCGATCCTCTCGCCCTGCTCGCGGCGGCGGCGGACGACCTCTCGTGCCGTCGTGGCGATCGTGCCGGATACCACGAGCACCTCCTCCGCGTCATCGGTGAAGAAGGTCTGAATCGCATCCCCGGGATCCCGGCCCATCCCTTCGATGAACGCGTAACGGCACTCCTCGAAAGCTTCGGGCACGCGCTCCATCGCCTCGTCGATCTCCAGTCTCTGCGACATCGCGACGTTGGGCCAGACGAGACCGCCGAGCGTCGTCGGAGCCTCGTGCCGGAGGCGGTGCGGGAGGTCGAGATCCGGGAGATAGCGATCCACCTCCTTTTGCTCGGGCAACTCGGTCCCCATCTGCGTGTGCGAGAGGATGAACGCGTCCAGCGCGACCAGGGCGGGCAGCAGGATCCGGCGATCTTCCGCCAGCCGGAACGCGAGCAGCGTCGTGTCCAGTACCTCCTGGTTGTCCTCGCAGTAGAACTGGATCCAGGGGTGGTCCCGCAACATCAGAGTGTCGCCCTGGTCCGCCCAGATGTTCCAGGGCGGCCCGAGGGTCCGGTTGACCGCCACCATGACAATCGGCAGCCGGTAAAAGCCGGCCACCATGATGTTCTCGACCATGTAGGCGATGCCGTTCGAAGAGCTGGCCGTGAACGCCCTCGCGCCCGCCAGCGAGGCGCCGATCGACACGCCCATCGCGCTGTGCTCGCTCTCTACCGGAACCACGCGTGTCTTCGAGAACGGGAACTTCGCGACGTACTCGACGATCTCCGTCTGCGGCGTGATCGGGTAGATGCCGCACGTCGCGCCACGCGCGTGCCGGTTGGCCTCGGCGGCAGCGCTGAGGGCGTATCCGGCGGCGTGGTTACCGGTAACCAGTTCGGCAGGCATCGAGAGCTCCTATAGGTGGCTCATCAGGATCACGTTTCGCGGGCACTCCGTGACACAGACCCCGCAGCCCTTGCAGAAGGAGTAGTCGAACACGAGCTCGTGGCCGACCCGCTTGAGCACCCCCTCCGGGCAGTAGGTCACGCAGAGATCGCACTCGTTGCAGACGCCGCAGGAGAGGCAGCGCGTCGCCTCGGTCGCATCCGTCAGACCCGTGTGGATCTCGTCGAAGGTGGATCGACGCAGCTCCGGCGCGACCGCATCTCCCTCGGAGACGGCCAACCTCTCGAAGAGGTGAAGCCGCATGGCATCGGCTCGAATGACGTCGTCGTGCCAGACGTCGACGTCCCGCCGGGCCGCCGCGTGCTCCGTAATCGTCAGATGCTCGCCACTGAGAGCCGTGTGCATCTGGAAAGCGGACCTCCGCCCGCTTCCGATCGCGCCCGCCACGGTCCCATCGTTCGTGGCCAGATCCCCGACGGCGAAGACGGGCGTCTCGAGCAGGCCGAGCAGCCGCTCCCCTTCGCGCACCTCGGTGCCCTCCGGGAAGACGCTCATGTCGGGTGACTGCCCCAGCGCCAGGATCACCCGGTGGCAGGGGAGCTCGAAGTCGGAGCCCTGGATCTCGACGGGCCGCCTCCGTCCCGATTCGTCGGGCTCGCCAAGCTCCATTCGGCGGCAGACGAGGTGATAGACGCGCCGTCGGTTTCCGCCGCCGGCTCCGTTAGCCCCGTCGGACTCGTCCGGCCGAAGAACGATCGGCTGCGTGAGGAAGTCGATCGGCACGCCCTCCTCCAGCGCCTCATCGATCTCCTCGCGAATCGCGGGCATCTCGTTTCGCGTCCGCCGATACACGACCCTCACGCTGCCGGCTCCCAGCCGGAGCGCCGACCGTGCAGCGTCCATCGCCGTGTTTCCGCCACCCACGACGACCACGTCTTCCCCATCCACGCGCACCTCGTTTCGGTGCGTACGATCGAGGAAATCGATTCCCTGCTCCACAGCCTCGCTGTCCCCGACCCCCAGCCGCAGCCCGCGGAGCTCCTGGAGCCCGGTCGCCACGAGCACGGCGTCAACGCCGCGCGTGAGGTCGAGAAGAGTGGGGCGATCGATGGGATGCTCGGTCACCACTCGGACACCGAGACCGAGGACGCGGCCTATCTCCCGGTCCAGCACATCCTCGGGAAGCCTGAATTGTGGAATGCCTGTTCGCAGGAGTCCGCCGATCTCCGGACCCGACTCATAGATCGTCACGCCATAGCCCAACCGGGCCAGCTGATATGCTGCCGAGAGTCCGGCCGGCCCCGAGCCGACGACGGCGACCCTCTCTCCCCGGCTCAGCAGCGGCTCGATGGAGGCCTGTCCCGTATCGCCCGCCAAGCGCTCGAGCTGGCGCACGTTCACGGCGCCGTCCAGCTCTACCCGGTTGCAGGAGTCCATGCACGGCGCCGGGCAGACCCGCCCACAGGTCGACGGGAACGGCGTCGTCCGAAGCAAGATCTCCAGAGCGCCGTCCGTGTCATCTCCGGCCAACGCATGCAGGAAGCCCTGAACGTCGTTGCCTGCCGGGCATACGTGATTGCACGGCGGGACGTACTGTTGCCGCTTCGGCTGCTGCGTGGCCCACTGGCCGGTCTTGATTCCCGGCAGCCCACCGCCTGCGCCCTCCAAGAAGCTGGGCCCCCGCTCGGTGGCCAGGAACGGTGACGTCGCCGCGCCGTCCTCCTTCTCATGCGCCGCTTCCGTCACGCCGGGCAGCTCCGCGCGGCTCACGCGCTCGAAGGCCTCGGTGGCCGCGGTCTCGTTCCCGCCCCCGAAGCCCAGATGCTCCAGAGCGTCGTGGATCTCCTCGAGCGGAATCCCCAGCACCGAACCGACGGCGCCTGCGAGCGCGGTGTTCACGATCGGCACGCTCCGGGTTCCCAGCTTGTTGTCGCGCGCGATCGACGTGGCGTCCACCGTCGCCACGCGGTTCCGAGGGTATCGGTCGGCGAAGCTCTCCGGCCGCTCGTCCGTGTTGATCAGGATCCAGCCGCCCGGCTCGAGGCCGTCCGCAACCGCCGGGCCGATGAGGGTCGGATCGAGGACGATCACGTGATCCGGCGCGTAGATGAGGTTTCGGTTGGCGATCGCCTCGTCGTCGTAGCGGCAGAACGCCTGCAATGGTGCGCCGGACCGCTCCGCGGCGTACAAACCGAACGCCTGCACGGATTGGCCCTGGAGGAAGCGGGAGGTGGCGATGATTTTCGCCAGCGTCACCCCGCCCTGGCCTCCGCGCCCGTGTATTCGAATCTCGACCATCGAGAGGATCTCCTTGCCTACGGAACGGCTCCGGCAACCTGTTATAAAGCTAGGAAGGGCTGTCGGATGGGTCTGTAGGGCGGATTTCGCGACGAGATGTGGTGGAATCTCCCGCAGGATGCCTCAGCGGGGGGAGGACCCCGCAAGAGCGGTCAGAGTCGGCGGATACGGTAGGCCCAAAACGGTGCCAGCAGGGTCGTGAACGGCACGAGCACCCAGACCCGGCCCCGAAGGATGTTGTAATCGGCGAGCAGCATCTCCCAGGAGTTGCTGAACAGGAAGTGACCGGCGAGAAACTCGAAGGCGAAGGCGAGGAGTACCCATACGATCCCGACGGCCAGAGCGTCGCGGCGCGAAGCCGGACCGATCCAGCCGAGGCTGACGACCGCCACGGCCAGGATCACGACGCAGAAGATCAGGGTGCTGATCACGTGCCCTGCGTGCTCGCCGACGGCGGGCCTGATGAACGCCTCGCGAACCGCCCCGTTCAGAATGGCCAGGAAGGCCAGAAGGAACCAGATGATCGTCGCTCGGAGTAGCATGGGTGCCGTCCCTTCGATGTCGCTAGCTGAGGGGCCGTGGAGCCAGGATCGGCAGATACGCCCTCCACGGTCCGACCTCCGCATCCAGCTGCTTGGCCATCACTCGTGCGATCTGCGCTATGTGGCCTAGATCGTGAACCACCCAGGTCGAGAGTAGCTCGCCGAGGGAGACGACGCCCAGGTCGGGATGAAGACCCGTACGGCTGTAGTCCTCAGGCGTGAGCTCTAGCCCCTCGAGGATCTCCAGACTCTCCGCTCTCGACCCCTCGAACTCGGCGAGCAGGTCCTCCAGGCTCTTGCCGCGCGACTCCTCGAACTGCGCGAATCGGTCGAACGGCTCGAAGGCTCTCGTCTCTCCGTGCTCCAGGATGATCCGCAGGCGAGGGATCCAGTCCGTTCGCTCCCCGTGAACGAGGTGGCCCAGAATGTCGTAGGGGCTCCAGGAGTCCTGCCCCTCGCTGCCGTGCTCCAGAGCCTCGGGAGCTCCGGCCAGCAGTGCTCGAAGCACCTGGGGAGTTCGCCCCAGGACAGCAACCGCCGACTCCAGACTTATCTCCATCGCGCCCTCAACTTACTGCGAGTTGCCAGATCCGCGTCACGGCGAAGCAGACCGAGAAGCCCATCGCGAGCGGCAGGAGGGCCGAGACCGTCGTCCATTTCACGCTGCCGGTCTCGCGATAGATCGTGTAGAGGGTGGTAGAGCACGGGTTGTGAAGGAGGCTGAAGAGCATGAGGCTCACGCCCGTTAGCAGCGTCCAGCCGCCTGCTCTGAGAAGCTCTCCCATGGCGTACGCCGATTCCGGCTCGAACATCACCCCCGTTTCGGCCCCGACCCCCGCGATCCCCGCTGAGAGCACCGTGAGCATGAGGACCGTCGGAATCACGATCTCGTTGGCCGGTATCGCGACCACGTAGGCGAGCAGGATTACGCCGTTTAGCCCGATGAGCAGGCCGAACGGATTCAGCCACGAGATCAGGTGCCCTGCCAGCGGAGTCCCTCCGACGAACACGTTCGCCACCAGCCAGATGGCTGCACCCGCCGGTGCGGCGAACAGCACCGCTCGCCACAGGACGATCAACGTCCGGTCGATGACCGACGTGTACAGCGTTTGCAGGATCCGAGGCGGCCGGTAAGGAGGGAGTTCCAGGCTGAACGTCGTCGCCTCTCCTCGCAGAAAGGTGCGCGACAGGAGCCAAGATGCCGCGAACATGGCCGCGATTCCGAGCAGGGCGACCGCGACGACGGCTGCTGCCGAAACGAGACCCGCCAGGTGGGCGGGAACGAGGGCGCCGATGAAGATCGCCGCAATCAGGATCTGCGTGGGCCAGCGTCCGTTGCAGAGCGAGAAGTTGTTGGTGATGATCGCGATCAACCTTTCGCGCGGGCTGTCGATGACCCGCGTCGCGACGACCCCCGCCGCGTTGCATCCGAAGCCCATGCACATCGTGAGCGACTGCTTCCCGTGGGCGCCGACCCTCCGGAACATGCCATCCAGGTTGAAGGCGACCCTCGGCAGGTATCCGAAGTCCTCGAGCAGGGTGAACAGGGGGAAGAAGATCGCCATCGGCGGGAGCATCACGCTGACCACCCACGCGGTGGCCAGGTACACGCCGTCGATGAGAAGGCCGCTGGCCCACCCGGGGAGACGCACGGCCTCGGCGAGGCCGAGGAGCCAGGGGCGGCCGTTCTCGATCAGCAGGACGCTGAGAAGCCTGGACGGGTAGTTCGCCCCGACGATCGTGATCCAGAAGATCGCGGCCAGGATCAGGAGCATCAAAGGGAAGCCGAGCCATCGGCTCGTCAGAACGAGATCCAGCCTTCGGTCCAGATCGAACTTCACGCGCCGGAGACCCCGCTTCTCGCTACTCCTGGCGATCCCTTCCGCCGCCGCGAAGACGGTCTCCACGACGGTGTCGTGAAAGTCGCGAGGAAGCTCCCACCTGAGTGCCGAAGCTCGCTCGAGCACTCTCCGGCGCCCCCCCGCAGAGGAACCGGACGAACCCGGCGGCGATGTCTCCGCCTCGGCCGGGACGCCGCCGCCGGTCTCGGCACTCGCGCCATCCGGACCGACGATCCGACCGACATCTCCACTTCGAAACGCCTCCTCCACCGACTCATCCGCGTTGAGCAGCCTCAACGCCACCCAACGTGCGTTCGGCAGGTCCGGATAGATGTCCTCGACCAGCGGGACGAGCCGCTCGATCACCCCCTCCACCGGCTCGGCGTGCCTCTCGATCCGGCGCGGCCTGGTCTCGATCGATCCGCTCGCCACGCCGTCGATGGCCTCGAGCAGCTCGGGGATCCCGTCGCCCCGGCGCGCCACCGTCGGCACCACCGGCACCCCGAGTTCTTCGGCCAGTCGGCCAGGATCGACCGCGATGCCGTGCCGCCGCGCCTCGTCCATGAGATTCAGGCAGACGACGACTCGGTCCGTGATCTCCAGGATTTGCAGGACGAGGTTCAGGTTGCGCTCGAGCTGCGTTGCGTCCACGACGACGACCGTGACATCCGGACGGCCGAAGAGGACGAAGTCCCTCGCCACCTCCTCGTCGGTGCTTCCGGCCTGAAGCGAGTAGGTGCCGGGGAGATCCACGACCTTCACCCGCTTCCCGTCGCGCGAGTACACGCCCTCCGCCCGGACGACGGTCTTGCCCGGCCAGTTGCCGGTATGCTGCCTCAAGCCGGTGAGCTCGTTGAAGACCGTGCTCTTCCCCGTGTTCGGGTTTCCGGCCAGCGCGACGAGGTAGTCCCACCGGCCCGGACTGAGACCCAGGCGCACGAGGCTCTCGGTTCTCGCGTCGCAGCCTCGGCAGGGCTCGGCGGCCAGGCTCATCATTGCACGATCTCCGGCTCGCCCGGTGAGCCGGTCCAGTCGGCCTCGATCTCGATCGAGGCTGCCTGATCACGCCGAAAGGCGATGAGTGCACCACGGATGCGGTAGGCCACCGGATCGCCCCCCGAGCTCGACAGCTCGGGGCTTATCGTGGTGCCGGGAACCACGCCCAGGTCCAGAAGGCGTCTCCGGTTGGGCCCCTGGCAGGTCGGCGAGATCCGACTCACCGTCACCGCCTCCCCCAGCTCGGCGTCCGCGAGGGTTCTGACGGGTTCGCCGGCGGCGACCCCGGCCGGGAGCGGCTCGACCGTTACGTTGGCCGCTGCCACGGTGTCCAGAACCTGCTCGCGGCCGGCGATGCGTAGCCGCAGAACTTCGGCGTCCGCCTGCAGAACCTGAACGCCGGAGCCCGGCGCGAAACCCTGGGCCACGAGGGTGTCGAAGATCTCGGGGGGCTCATCCTCGATGTGGATCACCTCCGCGCTCCGACCGGCCTCGAGGCGAGTGAGAGGAGTGCCCCTTGGGGGCGGAAGCTCACCTTCCCGGGTGGGGATCGGATCACCGTGCGGGTCGAAGAGGGGCCTGCCCAGGCGGAGATCGAGCTCTTCGGTCTCTTCCTCGGTCAGCCGGTGCTCCATCCGGTCAGCCGACGGGTGCCAGCTGGCCGGTTCCGCCCCGGTTCTATGAGCCAGGTAGTGCTCCCAGAGGCGGTGGGTCCGCAGCACCCTGACGGCCGAGCGCCTGCCCTTCTCCGTGAGACCGAAGGCCTCGCCTTCGGGTCGCACGAGATCCAGGCCTTTCAGGCTCGTCAACAGACGGGCCGTGGAGTCCCGCGACGATTCCAAGGCACCTGCGAGGCTCTCCAGGGTGCAGGCCCTGTCCGCCCGCTCGCAGTCGTACAAGTGCTTCAGGGCATCTTCGAGGGAGATCCTCTCGGCCGCCTCTCGGCGTCGTTCGCGAGACTGGAAGGGCCTGAAGCGAGACCAGAAGGACGTCATCGCTGCTCTTGGATAGTTGAGATTTAGAGTCGTCTAAATTTGTGCTTACAGGACCCCGGAGGCAAGGGGTGCTTCCCCGCTCGTTCAGGCGGGTCGCTCTTCAGCTGCGCCCTTTTCTCCCGTCAGCTGGAGTCGCGCCTGCTCGCCAGCATGAGCCCGCTCGCCGCGGCCAACAGGAGTAGCGGAAGAAAGAGCGGCAGGCTGAAGATCCTCAGGGAGGCAAGAACGAACAGGAGGACGGCGGTGACGCCGGCGAGGATACTGGCGCCGCGAAGCCAACGGGTCTCGCGATCGGATGAGTCACTCATACGTGTTCCGGACCTAGCGGCTTAGGCTCCCCTACGTCTCCGCACCTTGCGGCCAACCTCGTAACGATCGATGAAATCGTCCACCCCCACGGACCCAATCGTGTCACCTATCAGGGCCAGCGGAAGGTCATCCAGCTTCCGGAATCGTACGCACGATTGCCCGACGTCCAAGCGCTTTCCGGTCGCCTTGTACGCGTCCTCGAACTCCCGGCGCGCCCCATCGTCCATGTAGATGCCGGTCAGATAAACCGCCATGTGGTTCTTCTGGGATCCCAGCGCCGCGTACATGAGAGGCTTCTTGTTGTAGGTGTCGGGGTAGCGTTCGAGCGGAACCTCGTAGGCGATCATTCCCCAGTTGATGACCTCCTCGAAGCCCTCCGGGAGGTTGGCCAGGATCACCTCGCGGACCGTCTCGATCGCTTCCTTCCGGTCGGCGGGTAAGCCGGAGAGGTAGTCCTCGACCGTCGCAGCCTCGGATCGCATGTCAGTCCCTCCCGAAGGTGAAGACGTCGATGTTAGCACCCGTTGGCGGTCAACTGTGCAATCTCCACGGCTTCGATCGTCACCCCGTCTGGAGAGGCTGTCAACCGGACGGCCGCTCAGATCGAAGATCAACAAGGAGACGAGCGATGAAGACCCGTGCTCTGGCCGTAGTGATCCTCAGCCTCGCGGCGGTCGTCCCGATCTCCCGCTGGGCGGCCTCATCTGCCGCC
>JBDHIM010000173.1:0-4539 GCA_039587445.1 Gemmatimonadota bacterium | reverse complement strand
ATCGAGCGTGCCACGTCGATCGCGCGGCGGATGGTGACCCAGTTCGGCATGTCCCCCGTGGTGGGGCCGATCGCCGTGGGAGATCGGGAGCAGGAGATCTTCCTCGGCCGCGAGCTGTCGCAGCGCCGCGAGATCAGCGAGCGGACGGCACAGCTCGTCGACTCGGAGATCAAGCGCATCGTGGATGAGGCGTTCGAAGCGGCACGCACGGTTCTCGAGGACAACACCGATCTGCTGAAGACGATCGCCGAGGCGCTCCTCGAGCGGGAGACGCTGGACGCGGACGAGATCAAGCTGCTCGCCCGGGGCGAGGCGCTACCGCCTTACAGGAGCGCCGAGCCCGTAGAAGCCCTTCCCGAAGCAGCAGATGCCGAGGAGGCGAAGCCCGCGGCGAGCCGACCCGCGCAGGACACGGGCGGAGGGGAGCCATCTCCCGCGCTCGCCTGACCTGGTCGGGCGGCTGAAGGTGTCGGGCGGTCCCCCGGACCCGGCAGACGCGGGCGATCTGCACACATGGCGTATCCGGGGCGGCAATCTCGACCTTCGCCGCCCTCTCATCCTCGGCGTTCTCAACGTCACGCCCGACTCGTTCTCCGACGGCGGAGTGCACCTGGACCCTGGGATCGCCACAAGGCGTGCCGAGGAGCTGGCTGAAGAGGGCGCCGATCTCGTGGATGTAGGGGCGGAATCGACCCGTCCCGGCGCCCCGCCGGTGTCGGTCGAGGAGGAGTGGAGCCGTCTCGAGCCGGTGCTGCGGCGGCTTCAAGGCTCGCTGCTGGTGCCGATCTCCGTCGACACGACCAAGGCGGAGGTGGCCGCCCGGGCGCTCGAGCTCGGCGCGGCGGTCATCAACGACGTCTCGGGCCTCCGGGCGGAGCCGGCGATCGCCGGACTGGCCGCCGAAACGGGTGCCGGCCTCATTGTGATGCACATGCGTGGCGACCCCCGGACCATGCAGCGGGATGTCGAGTACGAGGATTTGATCGGCGAGATCCGCGCCGCGCTCGCCGAGTCGCTTTCGGTGGCCGAACGCGCGGGGTGCGGGCCCTCGCAGACCGTCGTAGATCCGGGCATCGGCTTCGGGAAGTCGCCAGAGGGAAATCTGCATCTGCTGGCCCGGTTGGGCGAGCTTCGTTCTCTGGGTCGGCCGATTATGGTCGGTCCGTCCCGTAAGTCGTTCATCGGAAAAGTCTTGGGATTGTCCGCGGAGGAGAGGCTCGAGGCGACTATCGCCGCGTGCGTCGTGTCGCTCGAGCGCGGTGCCCGCCTCTTCAGGGTTCATGACGTGCGAGCCTTGCGCCGCGCTCTGGACATGGCGGATTCAATTCGACAGGCTGGTCGGATGAGGATGGCGGATGATGATGAGGGCCGGATGATGATGGAGATGAGGGCCGGATGATGCGGACGCTTTGGGAGTATCTCGGTTTCCTCCAGCTCGACTGGAAGGACGTGATCGAGATCCTGATCGTCTCCTATCTGATCTACCGCATCCTGGTTCTCTGGACCGGCACGCGGGCGTTTCAGATCCTCGTGGGACTCGTCCTGCTTGTCGCCGTGTACGCCGTGGCTCAGCTGTTGGAGCTGGGCCTGATCACGGCGATTCTCTCCGCAGCGTTCACGTATGGCGTATTCGCTCTCATCGTGGTCTTCCAGCCCGAGCTGCGGAACGCGCTCGCGCAGCTCGGACGGAGTCGACTATGGAACATCTTCGCCCGGTTCGAGGAGAGCGAGGTGCTCGAGGAGATCGTCAAGGCCTCGGAGCGCCTCTCGCGCGCCAAGATCGGTGGCCTGATCGCGCTGGAGCGGGAGGTGGGACTCGGCGAGTACGCGGAGCGGGGAACCCGGTTCGAGGCGGATGTGTCGGCGGACCTGCTCACGACGATCTTCACGCCGTACTCCCCGCTGCACGACGGGGCGGTGATCGTTCGCGGCGACAAGATCATCGCGGCGGGCGCGCCGCTTCCCCTCACCCAATATCCCGTGCGCGACAAGACGCTTGGGATGCGTCACCGGGCGGCGATCGGTTTGTCGGAGGAGACGGATTCCTACGTTGTCGTGATCTCGGAGGAATCGAGCCAGATATCGCTGGCGGCGGGCGGTCAGCTCTTCCGGGGTTTGGACCAGGACCGGCTGCGCGCCCATCTCTCGCGCGGACGGTCTCTCGAGGCCGGCCCTCCCAGAGAAGGTGCACGCTGGCGGGACATGATGCTGACGGGTCGCGCCAAGACCACGGCGCCGCCGACCGGAGGCGCGCCCGAGATCGGCGAGAATCAGGTGGCTCGCGCGGACGAAGCGCCATCCGGAGGTGCGACGGAAGAGGGAGCAGCCACGGGTGATGCGACCGCGGGCGCGGAGCGGAGCTCCGAGCTCGCTGTTTGACGCGATCCGTCCCGGACTTTAATATTTTCGGTCTGTTTTTCGCCTTGAAGCGTCCGACGCGTCGGATGCTCACCACTCGCTTGGGAGGCGGGTAGCTTGGAGCAGGTCGACACCAGTTATCAGCTCCTCACGTTGTTCTCGGACGGGGGCTTCATGATGTACCCCCTCGTCCTCTGCTCGCTGGTCGCTCTCGGGGTCATCATCGCCAAGGGCTGGACCCTCTTCGTTGCCCACCGGGAGTCTCAGAAGCTCCTGAAGGAGATCGCGGCGTTGGGCGGGAGAGGCCGTTTGGACGATGCGATCCGCACGGCGGAAGAGACGAGAGGACCGGTCGCGGCGATCCTTCTCGCGGGTCTGCGTCGCGTGCAGGAGAGGCACACGGGCTCCGACGTGGCGAAGGCGATCTCTACGACGGGATCTATCGAGCTCGGCTTCCTCGAGCGGGGTCTCCCCGTGCTGGCGACGATCGCGAACGTCGCCCCGATGCTGGGCTTCCTCGGCACCGTGATCGGGATGATCCTGGCCTTCCAGGCGATCGAGATCGCCGGACAGGTGGAGCCTGGCCTCGTGGCCGGGGGGATCAAGGTGGCCCTGATCACGACGGCCACCGGGCTGTCGATCGCCATTCCGGTGAACGTGGCGTATAACTTCTTCGTGAGCCGCATCGACCAGTTGGTGGCAGACATGGAGGAGGGTGCGCAAGCCGTGCTCGATCTCGTCTGGTCGCTGGACACGCGCCTGGACGCTGAGGCGCACGGGTCGAGCGAGCGGACCCAGGGGTAAGGTTCTTCCAGAGGCTCTCAATGCCGATTCTCAACCGCAAGCAGCGCGTCTCCGACGAGATCCCCACGGCGTCGATGGCGGATATCGCCTTCCTTCTTCTAGTCTTCTTCCTGACGACGACGGTGTTCAACGAGGAGAAGGGGCTCCCGATCGTCCTTCCCGAAGAGAAGGAGGAGCAGGAAGTCTCCCCGAAGAACATCCTCTTCCTCATCGTTCAGCCGGACGGATCGGTCGTAGTGCGTCGGGGCGAGAGCGAGCAGGAGCAGATCGTCGCCTACCGCCAGGTAGAGGGAATCCTCAGGCAGGAGCTTGCGGCGAACGAGAACCTGATCGCGGCGATCAAGACTGACCCGACGGCCGCCTACCGCCACATGATCAACGTGCTCGACGAGGTTAAGAAGGCCGGCGCGGAACGCATCTCACTGCAGATGGTAGGAGAGTGACCATATGGCAGTGAAAGCGGGCGGTTTCAAGCGAAGGTCGGGCACCAGCAGTGACATTCCGTCGTCGTCGATGGCGGACATCGCGTTCCTGCTGCTGATCTTCTTCATGGTGACGACGGTCTTCCGGCGAGAGAAAAAGCGGGATATCGACTGGGTGAACGCCGAGGCCACCCGGAAGATCGATGAGAAGCGGAAGAATATCCTGCACCTTTGGATCGACACCGACGCTCAGGTGTGGATCAACGACCAGGCGATCGCGGACCAGGACATCGCCCAGGTCATTCGTCCGTTGTACGCGGAAAACAGGGAGATCGTGATCGCGGTTCGTGGAGACCGCGACGTTCCGTATAGCAAGATCAACACGATTACGAAGCAGCTTCAGGCGGCGGGGGCGGTGAGGGTGACGTTTGCGACCCGCCTGGAGCAACGAATGTCGCGCCCCAGGAGGTAGGGAGGAACGTGCCGATGTCCCAACGGACCGAAGCCAAAGCCGTTCATGAAACCGCCAATGACGCCTTCAAGCGAAACGCTTCGAACTGGCTGGCCTACGGCCTGATTGGCGCCGTCGCCGTCCACTTCGCGCTCTTCGCCTTCTTCCCGAAGCTGCAGGCGGCCGACCTGTCGGGTGTGGGTGATGCGCTGGAGACGATCGAGCTGCCGCCGGAAGTCCAGATTCCGCCGCCGCCCGAGCAGATCTCGCGACCGGCCACTCCGAAGGTAGCCGCGGCAGACATCACGGAGGACGTGACGATTGCCCCGACCACGTTCGAGTCGAACCCCGTGGAGAACCTGCCGCCGCCGCCGAAGACGGGCAGCCCCGAAGACCGGCCGTCGTTCATTCCTTACGACGTGCCGCCGAAGCTGAAGAATCCCGGGGACATCCAGAAGCTCCTCCAGCGCCTCTACCCCTCGCAGCTGCGCGAGGCGGGCATCG
>JBDHIM010000172.1:0-4549 GCA_039587445.1 Gemmatimonadota bacterium | reverse complement strand
TCAGCACTCCGTCAGGAGTTCATGGCGGAGCCGGACGTGAGCTAGCCGCTCCACGTGCGTCGGCTTCGCCATGACGGCGGAGTATTCGCCCACGACGTAAAAGTAGGACATCCGGCTTCTGATCTCCGCCTGCTCGGCCGAGAAGCCCATGTCGAGAAAGAGTTGCCTGCAGTACACTAGCCGCCTCTCGTCCACTCGTCTCACGACAGCGGTCGCACGCTTGTCGTAGAGCGCCCAGGCTCGGACGGCGGCATCGTACCGGTTGATCTCTTGGTTGACGATGTGCTCGAGGAGGGCGAGAAGCTGCCTCTTGGGCTCACCCTCCGCATCCTTGACGTGGGAGGCGATCTTGTCGGTCATCTCCGTCTCCCAGTACTCCAGAAGACCGTCGAGAAACTCGCCGCGGTCCTTGAAGTGCCAGTAGAAACTGCCCTTGGTGACCCCGAGCAACCGGGCCATCGGCTCCACCCGCACCGCGTCGATGCCGCTGTTACGCAGCGTCTCGATCCCCTGTATGAGCCAGTCGTAACGGTCCAGCCTTCTGAGAGCCGTGCCAGCAGTCGCCACCGATACCCTCCAGCATCTCTTTTCGGGTCGGGATCACCCACTCGTTATGGCCGTACTCAACACCATACGTTGGTGTATGATACACAACTGTATGTTAGAGAGTACGGAAGTTCAAGCTTGGAGGATAATGATGGATCAGTCCGGCGTTCGGCAGGATTGCTGGATCGCTATGATGTGCTCCGCAATGAGATCCCGCTCCTCTTGGCCCCACCGACATACCCCATCGACCCCGATGATCATCGAATAGGCGATGATCGCGGAAGGCTCGGCGCAGTCGCCGCAGCCGAAATGGCTGAAAAACCTCCTCAACATCTCCAGCCGGGCTCCGTCCACCTCGCAAACCGCACGCAGCGCGGCTTCGTCGGTCTCGGCCCAAGCTCGCATCGCGGCATCGTAGCGCATTCTCCCCATGTTGGGGATGTAGTCGCAGACCAGCTTCCGCACCCAGCCTTCCACCGTCGGCTCCCACTCGACGATGACCTCGAACGGTGTGGGCGCGAACCGGTGCATCCAGTGGGTGGGCAGCTCCTCGATGAAAGCTTCCAAGTTGTCGAAGTGGTGATAGAACGATCCCCTCGTCACGCCCAGTCGGCGCGCGATCTTGTCGATGGCGAGCCCGCCGGAACCGTGCTCACGCAGCTGCTCCAACGCGGCCGTAAGCCACGTTTCCCGCGTCTGTGTCCGTGCCCTGGTGGCCATGTTGAACGCTCGTATGCCTTCGCTGGTCCGGGTTCCACGGCGGATAACGCTCCGGTGTCCGGTTGCTTCAAGAATATCGCGGCGTCGTCCGTTCGCACACGTGCCGACGACATCCGCCCCGAACTGGCGATCGAAGGCACCGCCGACTAACCTCCGCCCGACGCCATTGGGCGGCACCTCCATCTCGTTCCCGGAGCATCCGATGTGGACTGAATCACACGCCCCTCCGTCGTTCGTCGCCTCGCGAGGCTTGGCCCTCACCGCCTCCGCTCTGCTACTGAGCCTGGCGATTGCCGGCGGCGCATCGGCTCAGGTCCCGGACGCCGGCCCCGACACGGTGAGCGCCGGGGAGTTCGACTACGGGAAGATGTGGACGTTCGAGTACCCGCCCGCCGAGTACTTCAGCGAGACGTATGGTTTCAGGGCGGATGAGTCGTGGTTCGAGCGCGCCCGTCTGTCTGTGCTTCGCATCCCGGGATGCTCGGCGTCGTTCGTGTCGCCGAACGGTCTCGTCGCGACCAACCACCACTGCGTGCGCGGCGCTGTCAGCCGAACGAGCCGGGCGGGCGAGAATCTGCTGGACCACGGCTTCTACGCCGCGACGCTGGACGATGAGCGACCGATCGAGCGCTTCTACGCGGACCAGCTGATCGCCATCGAGGACGTGACCGACGAGGTCCGACAGGCGGCGGACCTGGCCGCCGAGGAACACCGCGGGCAGGCACGAGCGGAGGCCTTCGACCGAATCAGGGAGCGAGGCCGACAGGCCTACTCCGATCGAGGCGACTCGATCTGGGTGGAGGTCGTCTCCCTCTACAACGGCGGGCGCCACTCGGCGTACGTGTTCCGGCGCTTCACGGACGTCCGCCTCGTTCAGGCCGTCGAGCTGGAAATAGGGTTCTTCGGGGGGGATCCGGACAACTTCACCTATCCTCGTTACGCGCTCGACTTCGCGTTCCTTCGGGTCTACGAAAACGGCGCTCCGTACCGGCCCGAGCACCATTTCGGGTGGAGCGAGGCCGGTGTGGAGGAGGGCGACGTCGTATTCGTGATCGGCAACCCGGGCCAGACCAATCGGCTCCGGACGATCGCGCAGCTGGAGTACCAGCAGAGCGTCCAGGTTCCGGCGCTGATCGGCTTCCTCGAGAGCCGGCTCGAGGCGCTGGGCGAGTACCGCACCGCCGATCCGGCCGAGGCTGAAGCGCTGGGCATCCGCAACCGGATGTTCAGCCTCTCGAACTCGCTCAAGGCCTCCACGGGCCGGCGCGAGGCGCTCGAGGACTCCGGTATCATGGCGCGGAAGCGCGACGCCGAGCGGCAGCTGCGCGACTCCCTGCGTGCGGATCCGGAGCTGGCGTCACGGTACGGCTGGCTGTTCGACAGGCTAGAAGAAATCCAGGGGGAGAAGGCCAGTCACGCAGCCGCTTTCGCGGCCTTCCTGGCGCAGACCAACCAGCTGTACGCTTCTTCCACCCTGCGGCGGGCTCTCACGGCAGACGCTTTGCTCCAGGCGCGGGCGGCCGGAGCTCCTCCGGACACCCTGGAGTTGCTCCGACTGGAGCTGGAGCGCATCGGCGATCATCCCGCGGGACTCGAGAAGCGGCTCCTCGCCGCGCGTTTCGCCGACTTCGAGCGCTACTTTGGCCCGGACCACGCGATCACGGTCGCCGCACTCCAGGGCGCCGCGCCCGAGGCCGCGGCCTCAGCACTCCTCGCCGCCTCGGTCCTGAGTGATTCGGCGGCCACGGCGGCCGCGATCGCGTCCGGCGGACCAAGTCCGGCGGAAGAACCGGCCCTGCGGCTCATCGCCGCAACCCTCCCGGTCACACGGAGATACCGCACGGAGTTCGGCCGGCTCACGGCGGCAGAGGCCGAGTTGGAGGAGGAGTTGGGACGAGCTCGATTCGCCGTCTACGGCCGGAGCGTGCCGCCGGATGGGACCTTCTCGCCGCGAATCACGGATGGCCGCGTGCGCGGTTACGAGTACAACGGCACCCTGGCGCCGCCGTACACGACCTTCTACGGGCTGTACGACCGCCACATCAGCAACCCGGGCAACGTCGAATGGGCGCTTCCCTCGCGCTGGAGCGAGCCGCCGCCGGGGCTGGACCTCGGCACGCCGCTCAACTTCGTCTCGACGGCGGACACCTACGGCGGAAACTCTGGCTCGCCAGCCGTCACGGCGGGACAGGCCCTCGTCGGCCTCAATTTCGACCGGAATATCCAGGGCCTCTCACGCGATTTCATCTACCTCCCGGATCGAGGCCGGAACGTCATGGTCGACGTACGGGCGATTCGCGCGGCGCTCGATCAGGTCTACGATGCGGATCGAATCGTCCAGGAGCTCCTGACCGGAAGGCTGTTCGAGACGGAGGCGGAGGCCGACGCAGCGGCGGACTCCAGCTAGTTCTCCCCCTCCCAGCCGGGCCAGGCGTCCTGCAGCGTCGTGCGCGGACCCCGGCCGACGTAGATGGTCAGGTCCCGCTGCTCGTTCACCGCGTAGGGGTGCGTGACGTGGCCGGCCGCCGTCAAGCTCTCGAAGTAGGCCTCGAGATCGCCTTCCGCGAAGCCGTGCAGGATCATCACCTCGCCCGGTAGCTCCCCGGGACCGAAGAACCAGTACGAGCCGACGAAGGCTCTCGCCTTCGGAAGACCGTACCCGGGTCCATAGATGTCGATGGCTCCGGCCTCGCCGTAGTTCGATGCCAGGATCACCGTTCGGCGCTGCTCCGCGGGCGGAAGGGCATCGTAGACGCGGGCAACTTCCCGAACCTGTTCCTTCCAGTTCAACATGTCCGCGTAGTCCTGCGGAATCCGCTCCTGCGCCCCCACGTTGGTGACGGCGGCACTCTGAAGGCCGATCGCCACGAGATAACGCTCCATCGTCTCCGGCTTCAGGATGGGCAGGCCCATCGGAAGCAGCACGATCAGGTAGGCGGCCATGATGCCGACGAGCCCCCAGCGGACGGCGGGCCCCCACCGCGGTGCTTTCATCCGCGCTATCATCGCCGCTCCGGCACCGAACAGAACGGGATAGACGGAGCCCGCGTAGTAGCTCTTCCCGTGCAGGAGGATGAGGGTGGCGAATGCGAAGATCGCCGTCCAGCCGGCGAGGCGATAGCGGCGTCCGAGCCGGCCGAAGCCGAGGCCCGCGGCCCCCACCACGGCGATCGCGAACCCGGCCAGCATGCGCGGCTGATCCAGGACGAACGCGACCGCGGACACCCGGGCCAGCTGGGCGCTCCGAAGATCCTCCATCTGCGTTAGCACCGGAAAGCCGAGG
>JBDHIM010000171.1:0-4578 GCA_039587445.1 Gemmatimonadota bacterium | reverse complement strand
CGGATGTCCTACTTTTACGTCGTGGGCGAATACTCCGCCGTCATGGCGAAGCCGACGCACGTGGAGCGGCTAGCTCACGTCCGGCTCCGCCATGAACTCCTGACGGAGTGCTGAACGTCCCGGAACCGACCTCCTCCCGCTGTTCCCCCGATCCAAATCGTGACCGCTCCCCCGCGCCATGTCACTCAAGCGGTAGAGAGACAGCGATCTTCTTCTGCCGGAGGACAGGATGGACGAGCGCGGCTTCGAGCTGACGATGGAGTTGCAGCAGGGCATGCAGTTCCTGGTCGATTTCGGACGTCAAGACCTTCCACCGCTGCTGATGGACGAGCCGGAACCGGTGGGGGAAAACGAAGGCCCGAACGCGACCCGCCTACTGGCGGCGGCGGTCGGAAACTGCCTCAGCGCGAGCGCCCTGTTCTGCTTTCGGAAGGCGCGCGTCACGGTCGACGGAATGCGCACGGAGGTGCGGACCAAGCTGGTCCGGAACGAGAACGGCCGGGTCAGGGTCGGCGCGATCGAGGTGGAAATCCATCCGGAGGTGTCGTCCGAAGACTGGCCGCGCCTGCGCCGCTGCATCGACGTCTTTCAGGACTTCTGTATCGTCTCGCAGAGCGTGAAGCAGGGGATCGACATCAGCGTCGAGGTGAAGCCCCCGGCCGAGCTCGGGGCCGCGCGCCCGGATTCCGGCCTGACCGGCGCGCAGACCTAGGCCTCTCCGCGAGCCTCGCTCCTCGCTGAAGTCAGTCCCTTCGTCGGCGGCCTCGCTGCTGCTGAACCCTAGTGGAATCCGAGGCCGAGCGTGATGAGAAACGTCGTCAACGTGCTATTGTCGAAGACCTGGACCATGAAGTCGAAGTTGGGGGTCACGTAGAGGTTGTTGGCCAGCCTCAGGTCGTACCCCGTTCCGAACATCAGGCCGAGCCCCGTGCTTCCGCCGTCGGTGGCGGCGAGCCCGAATGACCCCCTGAAGAAGAGGTCGTGGCCGGGCTTTCCCGTCGTCTCGTAGAACGGGTAGATGAGCCCGGTGGCCGCGATGTTCGTGGTGGAGCCGCCATCGCGGAACCAGGTGACGACCTCGCCGCCGAACAGCGCCTTGCGGTCCGGCGTGCCGCCCATCCGGACGTAGAACACGCCGCCGGACGAGCCCTCGAGCCAACCGGCACCGCCGCCCACGTTGAACCAGAAGCCCTTGTGCGTATCGGGGCGCCGCTGGGCCAGGGCCGGATTCGCGCTCACGAGCACGAGCGCTACGACCGCGGCTGATCGTTTCCAGCACATCTTTCCCTCCCTTCCACATCTGCGCGCGCCAAACTGCGGAAGCCGTGAGGATCGCCTCATTGGAATGACTTCGGCATGCGCCCGCCGGTCACTGCTCGCCCTCGCTTGCCTACCCGGCGTCACGGGTCGATCTGCGCGAACTCCCGGTCCAGGTAAGACAGGCCCAAGACCTCTCCGTCACCGCCGGCTCTCTGGCAGGCGGCCGTCGACCCGAGGGCGAGCAGGCCGATGACGACCGAAGCCAATCGCCGGCGCATCTGTTCTCGCTTCATGGTGTCACCTCCGACCAAGGAAGATATGGGGCGCGGGGCGTAGCCGTTGAGCGGGAGATCCGGCTACGTTGGGAGGCGGACGCTCTATCCGCCCGCCCGTGCTCGGGGTCGGCGAATGGCGTTGGGGGACTGAACTTGGGGGGACTGAGCTTGGAGTCGACGCCGAGTACGCGGAAGGACGAGTTCTCGCTTCCGTCGGATTACCATTACCTGAACTGCGCCTACATGACTCCGCTCTCGAGGCGGGTGCAGGCGGCGGGGGAGGCCGGGATCCGGCGAGCGGCCGTGCCCGCCGACATCCAGACGGAGGATTTCTTCTCGGGCTGCGATCGCGTGCGCGAGCTTTTCGCCCACCTCATAAACGCGCCGGACCCTCAGCGCATCGCGATCATCCCCTCGGCCTCCTACGGGCTTTCGGCGGTGGCTCGAAACACTCCGGTTGAACGACGTCAAAACGTCGTCATCGTTCACCATCAGTTTCCCTCGAACGTCCATATCTGGCGCCGGAAGTGCGAGACCGTCGGGGCCGAGCTCAGGGTCGTTCGCCCGCCCACTGACGGGCCGGGCTGCGCGAGGGCGTGGAACGACGCGATCATGGAGGCGATCGACGAGGACACGGCAGTTGTGGCCCAGGGCGTCGTGCATTGGACGGATGGTACTCCGTTCGATGTGGACGTGATCGCGGCTCGCGCGCGCGGCATGGGGGCCGCCTTCATACTGGACGCCACACAGGCGGTGGGCGCCATGCCCTTCGACCTGCAGCGTGTCCAGCCCGATGCCCTGATTTGCGCGGCGTACAAGTGGCTGACCGGGCCTTACACCATCGGCGCGGCGTACTTCGGGCCTCGCTACGACGACGGCGCGCCCCTCGAGGAGACGTGGATGGGCAGGGTCGGAAGCGAGGATTTTGCCGGTCTCGTGGAGCAGAGCGAGCTGTACCGCCCGGGCGCTCTCCGATACGACATGGGCGAGGCGGCGAACTTCATCCTGATCCCCATGTTCATCGCGGCGCTCGAGCAGTTGCTCGATTGGGGAGTGGAGAACATCCAGACCTACTGCCGTGGACTGACCCGCGAGTTGATCGAAGAGATCGTCGGCGAGCAGGACCCAAACGGGCCGGAGCCGGTCGGACATCTGTTCGGCCTTCGCGTTCCGGCAGGCGTCGACCCGGAGGCCCTCCAGGCGCGGCTATGCGCCCGGAAGGTGTTCGTCTCCGTCCGCGGGGACGCGATTCGGGTGGCGCCCCACATCTACAACGATGCGGCGGACATCGACGCGCTCCGGGCCGTGCTCGCGGAGTGCGGGATGCTCGCGCCCGTAGCTTGATGGCCTGACCGGAGGATGAACACCACGGCGAGCCTGGATCTGAACACGCTGGCCAACCTGGCCGAGATCCTCGGCGTGCTCATCGTCATCGGCGGTGTGGCCTTCGCCGTCGTCCAGATCCGCGAGTTCCAGCGGCAGCGAAGGGAGACGGCGGCGATCGAGCTCGCCCGCTCCTTCACGGATCCCCAGTTCGCGCGGGCGCTCCTGCTGGTGGTCTCGCTTCCTCCGGGGTGTTCCGCGAAAGAGCTTCGGCGCTCGCCCGAGCACGAGCAGGCGGCAATGCTCGTCAGCCTCACGCTCGAATCCGTCGCGATCATGGTCCACCACCGCATCGTACCCATGGAGACGGTCTGGGAGCTCATGGGCGGCGTCACCCAGACATGCTGGGACCGAATGGGAGACTGGGTGCAGGCCGTCCGGAAAGAGCAGGGTAACGAGAAGTTCGACGAATGGCTCGAATGGCTTACAGACCAGATGAAGCGCCTCGGCAGCGAGAGTGAAGGGAAGCCCGCCTACCTCGTCTACGAGGGCTGGCGACCATAATGGCGCTTCGCGGATAGCCCCGTCGGCATGAAGCCCTCCGTTCACGGTCTTCACCACGTCACGGTCATATGCGGTCACCCGCAGGAGAACCTGGATTTCTACGCCGGCGTTCTCGGCTTGCGGCTCGTGAAGAGGACCGTAAACCAAGATGTCCCTGACACGTATCACCTCTTCTACGCCGATGGCGTCGGGACGCCCGGAACCGACCTCACCTTTTTTCCCTGGCCGCAGATGGCACCGGTCCGCCGCGGGGTCGGCCTCGCCGTGGAGGTTTCGCTCGCGATTCCGGGCGGAAGCCTTCCGTACTGGGAATCGCGCTTCGAGGCGCACGGCGTGGCTCGGGGAGAGTCGGAGACCCGTTTCGGCGAGGCGGCGCTGGCGTTTCGAGATCCGCACGGTTTCGAGCTCGCGTTGGTGGAGACGGATGACAAGCGTTCGTGGATGCCCTGGCGGACCGGGCCCGTGCCGGCCGAACATCAGATTCGCGGCATGCACGCCGTCCGCCTGCTGGAGCGAGAGCTGTCGTCGACGACGGAGGCTCTCGAAGCGTCCATGGGCTTCGAGCCGCTCGGAGAAGAGGCCGGCTGGCACCGATGGGCGGTCGACGGAGGCAGTTCTGGCTGTATCATCGAGATAAGCGAGCAGCCGGATGGAAGCCGGGGTGCCTGGGGCACCGGCGGCGTGCACCATGTCGCCTGGCGCGTCGCGGATGAGGACGAGGAGCTGGCTCTGCGCGCCTCTGTGCTCGAAGCGGGGCTTCGACCCACGCCGCCGATCGATCGCTTCTGGTTCCGTTCCGTCTACTTCAGGGAGCCGGGCGGCGTCCTCTTCGAGCTGGCGACCGACGGGCCCGGCTTTCAGCGCGACGAGGCGCTGGAGAGCCTCGGGGAAACGTTGATTCTGCCTCCCTGGCTCGAGTCGCGACGCGACGAGATCGAACCCGCGCTTCCACCGCTGGAAGTCGCGGCATCCTTGGAACGAGGCACCTGACCGGGCCGACCACATGACCGAAGTGAACGCAGCCGACACCTCGGTGAAGCCACCGCCACCGGCGCCCTACCGCTGGATCGTGCTGGTGGTGATCAGCCTGGCGATGTTCGGCAACTACTACGTCTACGACGCCGTCAGCCCGATCGCCGACCTGCTCAAGGAGCAG
>JBDHIM010000170.1:0-4649 GCA_039587445.1 Gemmatimonadota bacterium | reverse complement strand
TCCACCGAAGTCGCCCCATGCCGCTTGGAGAGCCTCTTGCCGTCCGGTCCGAGGATCATCGGCACGTGAGCGAAGGTCGGGAGCGGCACTCCGAGGGCCTCATACAGCAGGATCTGCTTGGGCGTGTTCGACAGATGGTCATCGCCACGCAGGATGTAGGTGATCCCCATGGCGATGTCGTCCGAGATCACGGCCAGGTTGTAGACCGGCGTTCCGTCGGAGCGAAGCAGCACGAAGTCCTCGACGTGCTCGTTCTCGACCGCACGGCGGCCGTGCACGGCATCATCCCAGCTCGTCTCTCCCGCGGGCACCCGAAACCGGAGCGCGTAGGCCTGCCCGACCTCCGCGCGCCGCTCGGCCTCGTCCTGCGGAATCCGCCCGCATCCGCAGGCTTCCGTCTCGCCTCCGGTCGGCCGACCCGGTTCCGGCGGCGCGCAGAAGCAACGGTAGGCCGCTCCGCTCTCGAGGAGGCGGAAGGCGTCGTCCCGGTGCCGGTCGAGGCCGTCGGCCTGGTGATGGGGGCCCTCGTCAAAGTCCAGTCCAAGCCAGGCCATCGAGTCGAGGATCGAGCGCGTCATCTCTTCACTCGACCGCGCCCGATCCGTGTCCTCGATCCTGAGGACGAAGGTGCCGCCGGTATGCCGGGCGAGGAGGAAGTTGAACAGCGCGGTTCGGGCGCCGCCGACGTGTAGATGACCCGTCGGGCTGGGGGCGAAACGCACCCTCGGTCCTGGATTCTCGCTCAAGGTCCTCCTCGCTGGTTGCGGGATCTTGCCTCCCGCCGATCTTCCGGTCCGACACACGCCATCATCGGAAACCTCCCTCGAAGATCGACGCCCGGCATGCGTTGCGACACGCTTTCCGAGCCAAGCATCTTGCAGAGTCGGTTTCGCCGTCGCCAGCCAGGGGAAGCCCGGCGCCAGCCAAGGGAAGGAGCCATGGCAGACACAGCCACCTATATCGTGCAGGGCCTGCGGAGCCCGTTCGCGAGGATCGATCGCGAGCTGGAGGCGTTCGACGCCTTTCAGCTCTCCGTGCCCGTAGCGCAGCAGACCGTCGTGGGGGAGAACGGGCTCGGCCACGGCGGGGATCGGCGGGTCGACCTGATGGTCTGGGGCTCCGTCATCCCATCCCTGGCCGTGGCCAACTGGGGGCGCGAGGTGTGGCTGGACGCAGCCCTCGACCAGAGCGTGCCGGCGCTCACGATCGTGCAGCAGTGTGCCACCAGCCTGGCCGCGGCGACGCACGCGGCCGCGCAGGCGCGGGCGGGCAGGATCGATCTCGCGCTCTGCGGGGGAGTGGAATCCATGACCTACACGCAGGTCGGCCTCTCCAAGGAGCTGAGCAAGACGGTGCGCCGCGCGGCATCTTCGCGCGGACCGCGGGCCTTCATGGGAACGCTCGCCGGCGTACGCGCCAGGGACCTGCGCATCGCCGTCCCGCAGGCCAAGGAGCGCACGACCGGGATGACGATGGGAGAGCACACCGAGGAGATGGTCCGGCGCTGGAACGTTCCCCGAGAGGAGCAGGACCGGTTCGCTCTGATGAGCCACCTCCGAGCGGTCTCCGCTACGGAGCGAGGCTTTTACCGGAAGCTCCTCGTCTCGCCCGGCACCTTTCCTATCAGCGACGACGCGATCCCGCGCAAGGACACCTCGCTGGACCGGTTGGCGTCGCTGCGTCCCGCCTTCGGATCGAACGGCTCCCTCTCGGCCGGCAACTCCTCGCCACTGACCGATGGCGCCGCGGCCTGTTGGGTGGCGAGCGAGGCCGGCCTGGCGCACCTGAGCGAACGGGCGGCGCGGGCACGTCTCGTCGACTGGGAGCAGGCCGCCGTCGACATCGTGCGCGACGGCCTCCTCATGGCGCCTGCGATCGCGATCCCCCGGCTCCTCGACCGTCACGACCTCGGCTACGAGGAGATCGACCTGTGGGAGATCCACGAGGCGTTCGCCGGGCAGGTCCTCGCGACCATCCGGGCGCTCGAGGACGAGGAGTGGCTGCGTGATCGCGCGGGGATCGAGCGGGACCTCGGGAGCTTCCCGATGGACCGCGTCAATCCGAACGGAGGCAGCGTGGCTCTCGGTCACCCCTTCGCCGCGACGGGAGCGCGGCTCCTGTCGCAGACGGCGCTCGAGCTCGCCGACATGTCGCCGGGCTCGAGAGCGATCGTGAGCGTCTGCGCGGCGGGAGGGCTCGGCCACGTTGCGCTTCTGGAAGCCATCTAGAGAAGAGGAGGGAGATTGTCGGTATGGAGAGGATCATAGAGCCGTTCCGGATCAAGGCGGTCGAGCCGCTGCGCATGACCAGCCCCGAGGAGCGACGCGAGATCCTCGAGGCGGCTTCGTGGAACCTCTTCCGCGTCGCGGCCGATGACATCCTGATCGACCTGCTGACCGACTCCGGTACCGGCGCGATGTCGGCGGAGCAGTGGGCCGGCATCATGCGAGGGGACGAGTCGTACGCGGGCGCCCGGTCCTGGTACCGCTTTCGCGATCGGGTGCGCGAGCTGACCGGCTTTCAGCACATCATCCCGACCCATCAGGGGCGGGCCGCGGAGCGGATCCTCTTCTCCTGCCTCGGAGTCCGGGATCGCATCGTGGTCAGCAACACGCACTTCGACACGACGCGCGCCAACGTGGAATTCCTGGGAGGCCGGCCGGTCGACATCCCGACCCCCGAGGCCTTGAGGCCGGACGAGGTCTACCCGTTCAAGGGGAACATCGATCTCGGCGCCCTGGAGCGGATCCTGGCCGACTCCCGGGATGAGGTGGCCTGCGTCATCCACACGATCACGAACAACTCGGGCGGCGGACAGCCGGCCTCGATGGCGAACATCCGGTCGGCGAGCGAGATCTGCCGGTCAAACGGCGTCCCCTTCTTCCTGGATGCCTGCCGGTTCGCCGAGAACTCCTACTTCATCAAGGTCCGTGAGGAGGGGTTCCAGGACCGCAGCGTGGAGTCGATCGCTCGTGAGACCTTCGCATTGGCGGATGGGGCGACGTTCAGCGCGAAGAAGGATGGCCTTACGAACATCGGAGGCTTCCTGGGCTCCAACAACGACCAACTCGCCCAGCAGGAAGAGGCCCTCCTCATCCTCACCGAAGGCTTCCCCACCTACGGAGGGATGGCTGGGCGCGATCTCGAGGCGATCGCGGTCGGCCTGTACGAGGTGGTGGAGGAGGATTATCTACGCTACCGGACCGCGTCCGTGGCCTATCTGGGAGAGGGCCTGACCGAGGCCGGCTACCCGATCGTCCAGCCCCCGGGCGGACACGCCATCTACATCGACGCCGGGGCCTTCCTCCCTGCGATCGAGCCACTGGAGTTCCCTGCTCACGCCCTGGCGTGCGAGCTATACCTCGAGGGAGGGATCCGGAGCGTGGAAATCGGGACGCTGATGTTCGGGGGCGTCGATCCGGCGACCGGCGAGGAGCGGGTCGCCCCGCTCGAGCTGCTACGGCTGGCCGTGCCGCGGCGCGTATACACGAAGAGCCACATCGATTACGTGCTCGAGGTGGCGCAGGCGGTCGCCGAGCGGCGCCTGGAGGTGAAGGGGTACCGGATCGTCGAGGAGCCGCCGCAGCTCCGTCACTTCACCGCCCGCCTCATGCCCCTGTAGAGGACGTCGCTTCGTCGAACGGCCTCTGACGCGCCTCTAGGAGGCTGCCGGCGGCCTCGAGACAAGCCAGGCAGCGACGGCGGTGACGGCGACCACGGCCGCCCCAATGGCCAGGTGGATGGCCTTCAAGGTGCCCGGATAGAGGGTAAGCGCCATGGCCGCGGCGACACCGACCTGGCCCAGCCCAATCAGGAGACCGAGGGCAGACCACGTGAGGGCCGCGCCATCTCCGCGCCTCCATCTCCGCACGAGCACCGGGAGTGACAGCAAGAGCAGGAAGAGCAGATAGGCCGAGAGCCGGTGGGTCCAGTGCACGTGCACCAGGCCGCCCCCCCGCGGCATCCAGCTTCCGTTGCAGGCCGGAAATCCCAAGCACGCCGGGCCCGCGTCCAGGTTGGCCACCAACGCCCCGAGCAGCGCGACACCGAACGCGAAAGCCGCCAGCGCCTTCAGCGTTCGGGTCGCACCATCGCGGCGGACGGCAGGCCGCTCGGCGCCCGCCAACCCGACGCATGCTCCGACGGCGAGAACGATCAGCAGAGCCATCGCCGTGCCGAAGTGCATGACCACCGTGGCCGGCGGCAGCTCCAGCCACACGGTCACCGCGCCGAGAAGCACCTGCACGACCAGTAGCAGGACGGCCAGGAGCGAGAGGATGCGCTGCGGACGCCGGACGGCGACCCGTCTCGGCCACCAGGCCACCGTGGCCAACGCGACAACGAGCAGGCTCACGGCGAGAGCGGCCAGCCGGTGGCCGTACTCGATGAGCGTGTCGAAGTCCATCGGCGGGATGAGCTGGCCGTTGCAGAGCGGCCAATCGTCGCCGCAGCCCATGCCGCTGCCGGTGATGCGGACGATCCCTCCGAAGACGATGAGGGCGTAAGTGGCCACGGCTGATACCGCAGCCAGCGTCCCCCAACCGCTCGTATCGTTGCGGGTCGGTTCGTTCATGAATCAATTGGCGTCAGTCGACGCGGATACGTGCATCCCGACAGGAGGGCGGCAAGATAGAGGCGGGTCACAGGGG
>JBDHIM010000169.1:0-4971 GCA_039587445.1 Gemmatimonadota bacterium | reverse complement strand
GACGAGCGCGACGAGCGTAGCGAATCCAAACACCAGCAGGCTGAACTTGGCCAGCAGCCCGAAACCCGCGGCCGCGCCATAGGCGAGCCACCAGCGCGGGTTGCGGGTGGTGCCCAAGCGGAGAAGAGCAAACAGCGCCAGGCTCCAGAAGAGCTGGTCGATGACCACGGGTTGAAAGAGGTTGCCCGACCTCAGGAACAGGGTGCTCGCCAGCACGGAGAAGGCAGCGAGCCCCTGCGCGAAGCGACCGCCGCCGAGCTCTCTGGCCGCTAGCGCGGCGATCAGCAGCAGTGCCGTGCTCATGAGCGCCGGGGGAAGGCGGAGGGCGGCGAGAGAATCTCCGAGAAGAAACCGCGTGGCCTCGGAGAGCATCGCGATGAACGGAGGAAAGTCCATGTGCCACAGCCGCAGGTGCTCCCCCATGGCCATGTAGAGAAACTCGTCCCGGTGGAACTCGTAGGGTCCGAACAGGTTGGTGCCGGCATGGAGGAGGAGCTTCGCGACGGCGAGTGGGCCGACTACCCCCCACGCGATCGCCGGCCGAGGCTCTCCGCCCTCCCTCAAGCTACTTGGCGTGCCCGGCGATGTGCTCTCCGACGAGGATCTTGCTGATCTCTTCGAGCTGGATCTGGTTGGTGCCCTCGTAGATCTGGGTGATCTTCGCGTCCCGCATGAACTTCTCGATCGGGTAGTCTCGCATGTAACCGGACCCTCCGAACACCTGCACGGCATCGGTCGTCACCTGCATGGCCACATCCGAGGCGAAGAGCTTGGACATCGCTGAATAGATGGTGGGACGGCTCCTGGGGTTGGAATCGATGTAGCGGGCCGTTGCGTAGATGAGGGCGCGGGCCGCCTCCACCTTCGTGGCCATGTCGGCCAGCAGGAACCGGAGGCCCTGAAAAGCGGAGACTCTCGAGCCGAACTGTTTGCGCTCGCACGCCCAGTCGACGGCCAGGTCGAGCGCTCCCTGGGCCATCCCCAGCGCCTGTGCCGCAACGCCTGGCCGCGAGGCGTCGAAGGTCCGCATCGCCGTGATGAAGCCCGTGCCCTCCCGACCAACCAGGTTCTCGACGGGCACGCGGCAGTCCTCAAAGACGAGCTCGCGTGTGGCCGAGGCCCGAATCCCCATCTTGTCTTCCGTCTTGCCGAAGCTGAAGCCGGGGGTCCCCTTCTCGACGACGAGCGTGCTCGCCCCGCGTGGACCCTTGTCGGGGTTCGTGAGCGCGATCACCGTGTAGATCTCCGCTTCACCTCCGTTGGTGATCCACTGCTTGAGTCCGTTGAGCACGTAGTGATCACCGTCCCGGATCGCGGTCGTGCGAATCCCGCTGGCGTCGGATCCGGCCTGCGGCTCGGTGAGGGCGAAGCCGGCGAGACGCCGGCCCGCAGCGATGTCCGGGAGGAAGCGTTGCTTCTGTTCCTCGCTCCCGCCAAGGAGGATCGGCATGGCACCCAGCGCCGTGCTTGCGAATGCCAGCGCGATCCCGCCGCAGGCTTTAGAGAACTCCTCGGTCACGAGGACGAGGTTCATGGTCGCCGCCTCATCGCCGAGGCCTCCGTACTTCTCTTCGATGAAGACGCCGAACAGGTCGGCCTGGGCCATCTTCTCGACGATCGGCCACGGAAAATCGCCGCTGCGGTCGTACTCGGCAGCGACCGGTCGGATCTCGTTGTCGGCGATCGCGCGCGCCAGCTCGCGAATCGCCTCCTGTTCCTCCGTGAGGAAGTAATCCATCACGTGGAGGACCTCACGCGGGATCCGACCAGAGCAGGGGGTGCTGAACCCAGATCTCGCCCTTCTTGAAGGTAACGCGGGCGAGATGCTCGGGAGCGGCGTCTTCGAAGGAGCTCACATCCAGCCAGCCGCGCAGGCTTCGCGGCTCGGCGTGCGCCTGCAGGTGCTCGACGAGGAGCACGGCATCCAGATTCACCTCGCTCAACCCCACTCGGACGATTCCACCTGAGGGAGCGGCTTCGGCTCTGAAATCGCCCTCCGGATAGAGGCCCTCGAAGGTGTCCGCCAGCTCCTGAAGCGCGCTCGCCGCGGCCGTCGGATCTGCGGCACCGAGCTCGATGCTACCGTTGAGCCGCTGCTCGAACGATTCGATCGCGATCTCGTGACCGTCGGAGTAGGGCCGCTGCAACGCGCCGTCGTATCCCGGATGCGCCCAGCGGATGTGCAGGGCGCCGCCGGCTGTCACCCGCAGGCGAACCAACTGCTCCGTTTCCTCGGTACGGACGAAGAGATCGCCACCCGGAATCTGGGTCTGGAGATCATAGGGGATCTCATCCAGGATTCGAACCAGCTCGCTGGCGGTCGCGGCAAGGACCGGAGCGTCGGTCGGTTGAATGTGGCGGACCAGGACGGTGCCTGATTCGGGATCGTACTCGAGCCACTCTCCGGGAATCGAGGCGAGACGAGCTCGTGCTTCGTATGGAAGCTCGCCCAGGTCGACACGACCATGGCAGCGGGAAACGATGGACATGAACCGACTCCGATCTGAGTGGTGTCTCGACGGCCTCCAACAAGGGAGCGACAAGCGTCGGCACACGACGAAACGATAAACGAGCCTAGCAGGCTAGGGAAGGTACGTCAGTCGGGAGCATCTCGGCTAAGGCTGTGGTGAAAAACCGCATCTGCCGGTAGGATTACATGGCCTGACTACGTGCCAGAAAAGCCGGAACCGCACTCCCGTGAAACGATCGCTGACCCTGAGCGGCCTATCCTGGCCTCGACTCCTGAGCTTCGCCTCGGGGATCGGGATGGCCGCCTTCTCGCTTCTCACGATCGAGCACTACTTCGCGGCCAACTACCCCTCCGGGATCTTCGAGGGCTCTTTCTGCGACATCAGCGCCTTCTTCAACTGCGATTCGTCGGCCTACTCCCCGATCTCGGTGGTCTGGGGCGTCCCCGTGGGCTACTTCGGTCTCATCCTCGGCGGGTTGGTCGCCCTCGGCGCTGTCTTTCCCTCCGAGAGCTTCGAGCGCACGAACAAGACGCTGTCGCTGCTCAACATTCTCGGCGTGATCGCGCTCCTGGTCTACTCGGTCGCTTACCTCGGGAGCCTCTGCCTGCTCTGCAGCGGCTTCTACGCGTTCTCACTGCTCAGCTATCTGCTGTTCTGGCGCTACGGGCTGGAGCGCGACGTGGGTCTCCGCCGCCGTTGGCTCTCGCCCTCGGCCAAGCTGCTCGCTACAGCCTTTGTGGTCACCACCGTGGGAGCTTGGAGCGTCGCGGAGTACCACGAGGCGCGGAGGGAAGCTCAGTCCGGGGGCGCCGCCGCACGAGCGGTCGAGCAGTTCTACAGCCTCGAGCCCGTGCCCTGGCCCAGCTTCATATCGCCGTTCTGGACGGCTCGATCCACGGAGCGGTTCGACGAGGCTCCGATCCGGATCGTCGAGTACGCCGACCTCCTCTGCTCGGATTGTCGCTTTCTCCACCAACAGCTCCAGAAGCTCAAGGAGGAGTTCGCGGGCAAGCTGAACATCGCCTTCCAGTTCTTCCCACTGGAGGCCCGCTGCAACGACGTGGTGGAGAAGGACCTCCATCCCGGAGCCTGCGAGCTGTCCTACGTGGCCGCCCACGATCCCGATCTCTTCGCGGAGATCCACGACGAGATCTTCGCGAACTTCCGGGCGGCCAAGGAGAGCGCGGAGTGGAGACGGGAGCTGAGCCGACGGCACGGCGTCGAGGCGGCGGTGGAGGACTCCGTGACGCAGACGCTCGTACATCGGATGATGGAGACGGGGCGAGAGTACGAGAAGACCTCGGAGGAGTTCTCCCACGGCATCCGCTCGACCCCGACGATGATCATCAACAACCGGATGATCATCGGCACTCTGCCCTACGAGCAGCTGAAGGCGATCTTTCAGGCTCTCGTGGATGAGGCGGAGGGTACGGAGCGACGCTTCATGGAGAACTGGGAGGAGGGCTGAGGCTCCGCTCAGCCACGTCCCGTCCTACCTGCTCCACCAGTTGATCCATCAGGTCCTGCATTCGCGCCCGGCGCTTGTGGACGTGAGCGGCGAAGAAGCCCCGCGCGGCGCCGTATGAGACCCCGATGATGGCGACGGGGAACGCGATCATGAGAGCCGCCGAGCCGAGCGCGGTTCCCAACGCTCCACCGACGCCGATCCCGACCCCACCACCTCCTCCCATCAACCCCCCGAACAGCCCCCCGGCGAATCCCGCCAGCCGTTCTTCGATCCGAATCAGCGTCTCGCCGCCCCGAGACGCCACCAGGACCTGCTGGGAGGAGGTGTTCGTGTCGGAGCGAGAGCTCCAGGTGAGGGTCTTCCCGACCGAGCTGGCGGTACCCTGACCGACGGTGGCGACCTGCATGAGCGGCACGAGCTCCTCGAACCTGGACGCCGGGAACTCGCCGGGGATGGTACGCTCGAGCACGAAGGCGGTGGGCGCACCCAAAAGCCTTTCCCAGGAGCCGGAGCCGGTCTCCAATTCGGCTGCAGCCCGACGGAGGTATGCCGGGTCGATCCCCACCTCCGAGGCCACCTCCTGCAGCTCTCCGAGCGCTGGAACTCGGTCGCCCGGCGGAGGATCAGACCGACCTCTTTCTCCGAATAGCGTCGGGGAGAGCGCTCGTCCTCGGACATGGCGGTCGAAGCCTACCTCGCCGCCCGCCTCAGACCCTGTAGCGGCTTGTCTTGAGTCATGGCGCGTCTCCTGACTGGCTAAGAGTGACGAGGGTGCTGCGGCGCGATTCGACCTCCATCAACCTCGCTGCGCGAAGATCTCGTCGAGGCGCCGCTGTGCGGCCTGGACCCGTGGCTGGAGCTCGGGAGCGGCGTCTTTCCAGAGCTCCACAAAGCGGGCGTAGTATTCGGACGCTTTCTCCCATTCTTCGCGCTCGTCGTAGAGCTGACCCAGGCGCTCCAGGGCTGGGGCGAGCGCGAACGGGTCCGTAAACCGCGGGATAATCCGAGGCGTGCTCTCGTAGCGCTCGTACG
>JBDHIM010000168.1:0-4923 GCA_039587445.1 Gemmatimonadota bacterium | reverse complement strand
GACGCCCGCGTCGGCCTCTACCAGAACCAGCGCGTCGGGACGCGAGAAGACAAGGTCACGAACGTGAGCGAGACGAGTTCGCTCGGGATCGGCGTCCGAGCGCTCGTGAACGGTAGCTGGGGCTTCGCCGCTGCGAACGACCTGACCCGCGAAGCGGCATCTCGGGTGGGGCGCGAGGCGGCCGTGACCGGTGCCGCCAACGCTCGCGTGGAACGCTCCAGCCTGACCCTCGCCTCAACCGCGCGGCGCTCGCTACGGAAGGCGTGAGCTTCGTGAACTCGAACCTCCACTTCGTGAAGATCGAGGAGACGTCGGCTACGACCGACGGGACGATCGCCGCTCAGCGAATCATCCGCGCGAACCCGAGCATGTCGATCACCGCCGTCGCTCCGGATCGCAGCGACTTCCAGGCTCGCAGCGCGGTGTTGGATCCCGCCGGGCGCGGCTGGGAGTACGTTCGCGACAACATGACCCTTGAAGCCGTGGAAGTATGGGCCTCCGAGGCCGTGCAGAAGCTCTCGGCGGTGCCCGTGGAGCCGGGGGCGTACGACCTCGTGCTCCATCCGTCGCACCTGTGGCTGACGATCCACGAGTCGATCGGCCATCCGACGGAGCTGGATCGCGCGCTCGGCTACGAGGCGAACTACGCAGGCACGAGCTTCCTCGCGCCCCCGGCCGAGGTGCTGGGTAAGCTCCGGTATGGGCCCGACTTCATGCAGATCGTCGGCGAGAGAACCTCGCCCAGCGGGCTGGCCAGCATCGGCTGGGACGAGGAAGGAGTCAAGGCGGACGAGTGGCCGATCATCAAGGACGGCATCTTCGTCGACTACCAGACGACACGGGAGCAGGTGGACTGGATCGCGGATCTGACCGGAGTGACCCGCAGCCACGGCTGCTCACATTGTCAGACGTGGGCCCACATCCCCTTCCAGCGGATGCCGAACATGAACCTCATGCCCGCCGACGAGGAGATCTCGGAGGAGGACGTGATCGGAGCCACCGACGATGGGATCTACATCGAGAGCCGCGGCTCCTACTCGATCGATCAGCAGCGGTACAACTTCCAGTTCGGCGGCCAGGTCTTCTGGGAGATCAAGGGTGGGAAGAAGACGAGGATGCTGAAGGACGTGGCCTACCAGGCCCGTACCACCGACTTCTGGAACGCCATGGATATGATCGGTGGGCCGGAGACCTACTACGTCGGCGGGAGCTTCTACGACGGGAAGGGCCAGCCGGGCCAGGTGAACGCCGTCTCGCACGGCTGTCCGGTGTCTCGCTTCCACCAGATCAACGTCCTCAACACCGGCGGACAAGGGCGACGGGCGCGCAGGGGGTAGGCGCCGCGCCGGCCTAGGCTCATGAGGCCCCACGCCGATCCGGCTTCATGACGTTTCAGATCGCACTCGTCTTCGCGATCCTGCTCGTCTGCCTCATCCTCTTTATCGGAGGATGGATCCGCATCGACCTGGTCGCGCTGCTGGTGCTCGCCGGCCTGGCGATCAGCGGCCTCGTGACCCCACGCGAGGCTCTGTCCGGGTTCAGCAATCCCGCGGTCATCACCGTCTGGGCCATGTTCATCTTGAGCGGAGGTCTCGCCCGCACCGGCGTCGCCGGGAAGCTGGGAGAGCAAGTGCTCCGCGTCGCGGGCCGGGGCGAGCTGCGCCTCGTGCTCGTGATCATGCTGGTCTCCGCCTTCCTCTCCGCCTTCATGAACAACGTGGGTGTGGCCGCCCTCCTGCTGCCCGTGGTGATGGACATCTCGCGAAGCACCGGTACCTCGCCCGCGAGGCTCCTCATGCCTCTCGCCTACGCGTCGCTGCTCGGCGGCCTCACCACTCTCATCGGAACCCCTCCCAACATCCTGGTCGCGGAAGCGTTGAGCGATGAGGGGTTTCGGCCGTTTGGCCTCTTCGACTACACCCCGGTCGGGGGCGTCGCGATGGTCGCGGGGATCGCGTTCATGGCGCTCATAGGCCGGCGGCTGCTCCCGGCCCGTGATCCGGTGACGGCATCCGGGGCCGCGGCCGCTGCGGCGGGAGCCGGTGTCGGTAAGGGCGGCCCGGCCGCCGCCGACCTAGAAGAGCTGTACGACCTTCACGAGGAGCTGTTCACGATCCCCGTCGGCCCGGGTTCCCAGCTTGTGGGCCGACGGCTCGCGGAGAGCCGATTGGGAGCGGCGCTGGACCTCAACGTCGTGGCGATCATCCGAAACGGGCAGACGAAGTTCGCTCCCGGCTCGGACGAGGTCCTGATGTCCGGCGACCGGCTTCTTGTCCAGGGCCGACCGGAGCGTCTGGCGGAGTTCCGGGGCGCCCGCGGGCTCGAGGTCGCCGAGGACGACCTGGCGATGGAGCGGTTGACCTCCGCCGATGTGGAGGTGGCGGAAGCGCGGCTGGCGTCGGGATCGCCGCTCGTGGGCCGTGCTTTGCGCCAGGTCGACTTTCGCGAGCGGTTCGGCGTCAACGTGCTCGCGATCGAGCGAGAGGGAGCCGGGGACAGCGCGCCCCGTCCGGATGTTCCCCTTAATGCCGGTGATTGTCTGCTGATCCAGGGTCCGTCGGCGCGAGTAGAGGCGCTGCGCGCCGATCCCGGCTTCGAGGTATCGGCCGTAGAGCGGGCACGGCTGTACCGACTGGCGGAGCGGCTGTTCGCGGTGCGCGTCCCGCCAGACTCTGTCCTGGCGGGTAGGTCACTGGCGGAAAGCCGACTCGGCGGAGCGTTCGGGCTCTCCGTTCTCAGCATCGTGAGGGAGGGCGAGGTCCTGCCGATGCCGGAACGGGATGCGGAGGTGAAGGCGGGCGACACACTGATCGTGTCGGGCAGCCCCGAGGATATGGAGGCGATGGAGTCGCTTCGTGAGCTCGAGGTGGAGCGCGCCGGCGCCCGAGGCGTGGAAGCGCTTCGATCGGAGAGGGTCGGACTCGTCGAGGCCGTTCTCTCCCCGCGAACGACGCTGGCGGGCTCGAGCCTTCGTCGCCTTCATTTTCGGGAGAAGTACGGCCTGACCGTGCTCGGGATCATGCGCCAGGGAGAGGTTCTCCGCACGGGAGTGCCGGACATCCCGCTTCGCTTCGGCGACGCCCTGCTCCTCTACGGCCCGACCGAGAGGCTCAGGCTCCTCGGCAGCGAGCCCGACTTCATCGTGCTGACCCGCGCCGCCCAGGAAGCGCCGCGCACGGCCAAAGCCCCGGTGGCCGCAGCACTCATGGCGCTGGTGATCGTCCCCGTTCTTCTGGGGTGGATTCCGATCTACATCTCGGCCGTGGCAGGCGCCTCGCTGATGGTGCTGGCGGGCTGCCTGACGATGGAGGAGGCGTACCGGGACATCGAGTGGCCGGCGGTGTTCCTGATCGCCGGGATGCTGCCGCTCGGCATCGCGTTGGACCAGACCGGCGCCGCGGCTTGGGTCGCCGAGCAGGTGGTGACCTCGGTGGGCCGGTTCGGCCCGATCGCGGTCATGGCCGGGCTGTTCGCCCTTACCTCCGCCGGCACGCAGATCATCCCGACGGCTGCGCTGGTCGTGCTCATGGCGCCGATCGTACTCGACACCGCCGCCGGGATGGGGATCTCCCCGTACACGCTGATGATGACCGTCGCGATGGCGGCCTCGGCCAGCTTCGGGAGTCCGGTCTCGCATCCGGCGAACGTGCTCGTGATGGGACCCGGCGGATACCGCTTCACCGACTACCTGCGCGTCGGCCTGCCCTTGACGTTCGTCGTCTTCGTCGTGGTCGTTCTGCTGACTCCCATCTTCTGGCCCATCTGACCTGGATGCTTGGAAGCGCTCAGCGGGTCGCCGGTTGATGGTCGCTCCCTTCCTTCTCGGCGCGCTCGCCATCGTGTTCATGCTTGCCTATTGGCAACCGGGGGCGGGCGTCGTCGTTGGCATCCTCCTGCTCCTCTTCCTCCCGGGCCGGTGGTGGCGGTGGCGGACCCGGCACTTTCACCGCGGACTTCGAATGCTGAAAGGGGGTGACGCCGCCGAGGCTCGCACCGAGTTCGAGCGCTTCCTGAGCGGTATCGAGGGCGAGCCGCGATTCGAGCGCTGGCAGCCGATCTTCAACCTTGGCCGGCGCTACTCCTATCCCGGAGCGGCACATGCGAATATCGGCGTGACGTGGCTCCACGAAGGGGAACCCGAGAAGGCGCTCCGCCACTTCGAGATCGCCCGCCGTCTGGACGAGACCTCCGCGCAGGCCGCGTTCGGCGAAGCGGCGGCCCGGCGGCGCCTGGGCCAGCTGCGCAAGGCGGAAAAGGCGGCGGAGCGGGCGACCGAGCTTAGGCAAAGCTACCTGCCGGCCCGCCTGCTTCTGGCGGAGATCCGCCGCGAGCGAGGCGACGAAGAGGGAGCGGCCGAGGTGCTTCGGCCCCTGGCGGAGGATGGCCAGGACCCAGAGTCTCTCATCCGGGAGATGCTGTCGCAGTGGCCGGAATCGGCTGGGGAAGACAAGTAACCACTAAGTCCGAGGTATCCACGATGATGGATCGGGCCAGGGTCACGCTGGCTAGGCTGATCGTGCTTTCAATGCTGGCGACGACCGCTTCACTCGGCGTCGTGTCCAGCGCGGCCCACGCGCAGGAAGCGCGCGCCGAATGGGCGATCGCCGTACATGGCGGCGCGGGCACCGCACGCCCCGAGGACGTCGGCAGTGACCGGGAGCGTCAGTTCCGGGAGAAGCTGACCGAGGCGCTCTCGGCGGGCGGCGATATCCTGGCGGCAGGCGGAAGCGCTCTGGATGCCGTGGAAGCGGCGATCCGGATCATGGAGGATTCGCCGCTCTTCAACGCCGGAAAGGGAGCCGTCTTCAACCACGACGGGCGTAACGAGCTCGACGCCTCGATCATGGACGGCGCGACGCTCGAGGCCGGGGCCGTGGCGTCCGTCCACCACGTGAAGAACCCGATCACCCTCTCCCGGCGCGT